>CALGWE010000217.1:0-5501 GCA_937935915.1 uncultured Clostridia bacterium | reverse complement strand
TCCTTCAGCAAGTACACATAGGTAAGCCCCAAGTCTCATTGTTCCACCCATATCTTCTATATCTTTTTGATCTGCCATAATATCAATTACTGGGTATTTAGTTGTTGGTGCAAGTTCACTACTATTTGCCCCTTCTAACCCTAATACATTTCTAGCAAATTCTATTACTGCACATTGCATCCCTAAACAAATTCCAAAGTATGGTACTTTATTTTCTCTAGCATAACGCACTGCTTCGATTTTGCCTTCTACACCACGATCTCCAAATCCACCTGGAACAAGTATCCCTTTAGCGTCTTTTAGAACTTCAGCCACATTTTGCCTTGTTACATCTTCTGAATTAACCCAGTCGATTTCTACTTCCACGCCATGATAAATACCTGCATGATGTAATGACTCTACTATGGAAATATACGCATCGTGTAATTCTACATATTTCCCAACTAAAGCAATCTTAGTTTTCTTTTCTTTATTTCTATCCTTTTCAACCATTGCTTTCCACTCTGTTAAATCTGGTTCAGGACAATCTATATGAAGTTTTCTACATACAATTTTTGCAAGGCCCTCATCTTCTAACATAAGTGGCACTTGATAAAGTGTTTCCGCATCTAAATTTTGTACAACACAATCTTTATCTACATTGCAGAATAATGCCATCTTGTATTTCATTTCTTCCGAAATTGGCTGTTCTGTTCGGCATACAATAATATCCGGTTGGATACCGATAGATAATAATTCTTTTACAGAATGCTGTGTTGGTTTTGTTTTCATCTCACCTGATTTTGCAAGGTAAGGAATAAGTGTAACGTGAATATATAATACGTTTTCGCGACCTACATCTGTTGCCACTTGTCGTATTGCTTCAAGGAATGGTAAGCTTTCGATATCACCTACTGTTCCTCCGATTTCAGTAATAACAATATCTGATGTCTCTCCGGTATTTCCTACGCGGTATACACAGTCTTTAATCATGTTCGTGATATGTGGAATAACTTGAACAGTTGCTCCTAAGTAGTCTCCCTTACGTTCTTTATTTAGAACAGACCAATATATTTTACCAGTAGTCACATTACTATATTTATTAAGTTTTTCATCAATAAATCTTTCATAATGTCCTAAGTCTAAATCTGTTTCGCTACCGTCATTTGTAACGAATACTTCACCATGTTGGTATGGACTCATTGTCCCTGGGTCAATATTGATATATGGATCAAACTTTTGAATGGTAACTTTTTTTCCTCTTGCTTTTAACAGTCTTCCAAGGCACGCTGCTGTGATTCCTTTTCCAAGTCCAGAAACGACTCCTCCTGTAACAAAAATATATTTTGTAGACATATTTTTCACCTCAACCGTTTTTTTTTCACATTATCAACTTTAACATTTTATTATTATACACCAACAGTGTCAAGGAATGTTATACATTGTCCTTAATTTTTACATTCTGTTTAGTTATAAAAGTTTTATACAGATTTTGTTGTTTAATTTTACTTCAAAAAAAGCTTATGTTATTAGTTAATCAACTAATAACATAAGCTTTTTTCATGTTTTATATAGTTATTATTTTAATCCAATTACTTTATAACTTTCTAAACCTTGTACTGCAGATAAGATTGTTTGATACTTATCATTCATTTCTGCAATAATATCATTGATTTGTAGCATATCACTTTCAAGTTTTGATAGATTATCAATATTTTCACTCATTTTGTCTAACTTTATTTCATCTTCATTATTTTGGCTACATGCTACTTCACTTGTAGCTGCTAGTTCTTGTATAAATGCTGTAACCTGATGCATTTCTTTTTCAATAACAGCTGTATTTGCTTTACTATCTTTGATATTTTTATCAACTTCTTCAATTTTTTCTTCAATTTTTTCAATACCAATAGTTGTTGCTTCAACTTCCTCATTAGTTTTAAGTGAAGAATTTTCAAGTTCACTTAAGAACTTTGTCATATTCTCAAGTAATTCTTTTGTGCCATCTGAAAGCTTTCTAATTTCTTCAGCTACTACCGCAAAACCTCTACCTGCTTCACCAGCACGAGCTGCTTCAATAGAAGCATTAAGTGCTAATAAGTTAGTTTGTTCTGCAATAGATGAAATACCTGTAATATTGCTTGCTACATTTTGAGCTGTTTCAATGAAAGTATTAACTTGTTTTTTCATTGATTTAGCTGTTGCATTAATATCTTTAACAGCTGATGTAATCGTTACTAAAAGGTTCTCAATATATGCTGTAGTAGATGTTGATACTTCAACCTTTTTGCTAATACCTTCTAAAGTAGTAAGCATTTGTTGCCCTTTTTCATCAACTTTTTGTTTTGTAACATCAGTTTGATTATTTTTTTCACCCAACTCATTTTTCCAAGCTTCTAATTCAGAGATTTTATCTTTTACTCGCTCAACACTACCATCTACATAGTTTTTGATTGTATCCATATCATTTTGCAAAATTGGCATATCTTGTTTTAACACTTTAATGCCTTCTCTTAATGAGATGAGCTCTTCTACTGTTTCAACCCCTAAAATCGCATTTTTACTAGCTTTAAGTGCTTCTAATAATTCATCCAGTTCACCTGCTGCTAATTGTTTCATATGTTGTAAATCTTTTTTATTACTACCAAACATATTTATCCCCCATTTCTTCATTAAAGTATTTTAACTATGTCTTCTAATTTCTGCCATCACCTTTTGGATGCCACTAATTTTTGTATCTTTTTGCATTGCTTGAATATAATCTTCCTTGTGCATATCTAGCTCCTTTATGTTAGAAACTAAACTATTTGCAGTTAAATCTTCTTCAAACAATACTTTACAATATCCCTTTTGTGCCATTGCTTTCGCATTTAATATCTGGTCACCACGGCTAGCTGCTGCAGATAAAGGAACAAGTAAACTAGGAATGTTAAGTGCTACAATTTCAGCTAAAGCATTAGCTCCTGCACGAGATAGCATTATATCTGTTGCTGCAAATAAATCTGCAAGTTCTGCATTAGCATACTCAAACTGTTTATAACCCTCTACATTTAATTTAGCCTCATCTAAATTTCCTTTACCACATATATGAATAATATTAAAACGTTTTAAAAGTTCAGGAAGTGCTTCACGTAATGCAACGTTAATTTTGTTTGCACCGCTACTTCCTCCCATCATTAATAAAACAGGTTTAATCTGTTTAAATCCACATAATTTATACGCTCTTTCTTTATCCCCTTCAAATAACTCTTTACGAATAGGTGAACCTGTAAGTACACCTTTGTCCCCTACATATTTAAGTGTTTCTTCAAAATTTACACATACAGTTTTTGCCCCACGCATTGCAATCTTATTTGCAAGTCCTGGTGTCATATCTGATTCATGTATAATAACTGGGATACCTAATGTTCTCGCTGCAAGTACAACTGGAACAGTTACAAATCCCCCCTTTGAAAATACTACCTGTGGCTTAATCTTCTTTAATAATCTACAAGCTTCAAAATATCCTTTCATAACTTTAAAAGGATCTTTTAAGTTTTCCTTCGATAAGTACCTACGCAGTTTCCCTGATGATATGCCGTAATAAGGTATGTTTTCTCTTGTAATAAGTTCCTTTTCCATACCATTATAACTACCTATATACTTAATATCCCAGCCTTCTTCTCTTAGACTTGGTATTAATGCAATATTAGGTGTAACATGACCTGCTGTACCGCCACCTGTAAGTACAATTGTTTTCACTATTATAATCCTCCTTATTTTGTAGCGATTTCAATAACTGCTTTCGCTACTCTATCAGCTACTCCTTCAGCAAATGGCTGAGGTAAAATGTTTTCTGGACCTAAATCCTTTTCATCTACCATACCTGCAATTGCTAAAGCAGCTGCAATTTTCATATCTTCTGTAATGGCTGTAGCTCTTGCTTCTAGCGCACCTTTAAAGATACCTGGGAATACAATAACATTATTTACTTGATTTGGGAAGTCAGAGCGTCCTGTACCAACAACAAGTGCCCCTGCTGCTCTTGCAACATCTGGCATAATTTCTGGTACTGGATTTGCCATTGCAAATACGATGGCATCTTTATTCATACTACCAATCATTTCTTCTGAAACAATATTAGGTGCAGAAACTCCTACAAATATATCGGCTCCAACTAGTGCATCCTTTAACTCTCCGCGCATATGTTTCTTATTTGTTACCTTACAAATCTCTTGTTGTGCCCAGTTCATCCATGTTTCACTTTCTTCTAAGATACCAAAACGGTCTACTACTGTTACATCTGTAAAACCATAATATAAAAGTAACTTTGTAATTGCGATACCTGCTGAACCAGCTCCATTAACAACTACTTTAGCTGTTTCCTTATTTTTCTTAGCTACCTTTAATCCATTAATAATACCTGCTAATACAACAATCGCTGTACCGTGTTGGTCATCATGAAATACAGGAATGTCTAACTCTTTCTTAAGTGCTTCTTCTATTTCAAAGCATCTAGGTGCTGAAATATCTTCTAAGTTAATCCCTCCAAATGTAGGTGCAATTTGTTTTACAAACTTAATAATCTCAGCAGTATCTTTAGTATCTATGCAAATAGGCACTGCATTTATACCACCAAATTCTTTAAAAAGTACTGCTTTTCCTTCCATAACAGGCATAGCAGCCTCTGGTCCAATATCACCAAGACCTAATACAGCTGTTCCATCAGAGATGACAGCAACAGTATTGCCTTTCATCGTATATTTATACACATCCTCTTTATTCTCTGCAATCTTTTTACAAGGTTCTGCAACCCCTGGTGTGTATGCTATTGCTAAAGCTTCTCTACTATCTACTTTTGCTTTTGAACTTACTTCTAATTTTCCTTGCCATTCTTCATGCATCTTAAGTGCTGTTTCTTTTAAATCCATGACTAAATCTCCTTTTATTGTGCTGTTTTTTTTTACTTAGTGATATTAATTTGTCCTTAATTTTGCGTATTATTAAGACAATATTCCTTATCTTAATAATACTTTTGATTAAACTTTTAGTCAATAACCCCTCACTTATGATTTTATGTGTTTATTATCTTGTTAATAGGTAATACTTATTAACAAAAGGAAGATATTACACCTACCCAAGTCCCCATGGTGTACATTGCTTTTAATAAGGATATATGTTAAAGTCATTGTGTACAATTAATGAAAGGAGCCCTTACATATGTGTGGTTTTTGTGGCTTTGTAAATACAAATATAGATAATAAGAAATTAATCCTAAACAATATGATGGACACTATTGCGCACCGTGGTCCAGATAGTGCAGGAGAATATATAGATGATCATATCAACATGGGATTTAGACGTCTTAGTTTCCTTGACTTAGAAGCAGGTGCTCAACCTCTTTATAATGAGGATGGTCGTTTCGTCCTTACTTTCAATGGTGAGATTTATAACTTTATGGAGATTAGAGAAAAACTCATCGCAGCAGGTCATATCTTCAAAACTCATACTGATTCGGAGGTTCTTGTACATGGATACGAAGAATA
>CALGWE010000216.1:0-1626 GCA_937935915.1 uncultured Clostridia bacterium | reverse complement strand
ACATTGACAATACAATTTTAGTACCACTTGTAGATGTAAGTTTTGCAGCAGCAACAGGGGCAACTGAAAGTAATAATTTTACAGAACGTAAAAAAGAGCGTGAAAAAAATGTGGCAGGTGGAAGTGGTGCAGGTGCAGGAGGCGTAGGGGCTAAGATTACACCAAGTGCAATGCTTGTTATTCAAAATGGGACAACACAACTGATTAATACAAGATCTCAAGACAGTATTACAAAACTTATTGATATGATTCCAGGAATTGTAGCGAAAGCGCCTGAGTTTGTATCACGCTTTACAGAACGTAAAGAAAAAACACCTCACAAAGTAAAAAGGGATGTTGTAACTGAAACAGATATGAATGAGTCAGAAGAAAAATATCATCAAATGGAAGATTAATAATAAATAAAAGGCTACTTCTTAATTGAAGTAGCCTTTTTGTAATGCATATGATTATGCTTGTATGATTTATACGTATATAATATTATACATTGAATCTGAAGACGATAATATCACCATCTTGAACAACGTATTCTTTACCTTCAAGACGTACAAGTCCTTTTTCTCTAGCAGCAGCGTAAGAACCACATGCAACAAGGTCATCAAAGTTTACAACCTCAGCACGAATGAAACCTCTTTCGAAGTCAGAGTGGATTTTACCAGCAGCACCTGGTGCTTTAGTACCTTTTGTAATTGTCCAAGCACGTACTTCTTGTGGACCAGCTGTAAGGTAGCTGATAAGTCCAAGAAGTTTATAACTTGCAGCAACTAAACGGTCGAAACCAGTTGAGTCAAGCCCTAAATCTTGTAAGAAGATTTCTTTTTCTTCTTCATCAAGTTCAGATAACTCTTGTTCGATTTTTGCACAGATTACGAATGTTTCTGAGTCTTCTTGAGCAGAAAAATCACGTACACGTTGTACGTATTCATTTTCAATGCCACCAATTAAATCATCTTCACAGATGTTAGCGGCATAGAGCATTGGTTTTGCTGTAATAAGTCCAAGAGATTGAATAAAAGCATCTTTTTCAGCATCTTCACCTAAAAGTGTACGTGCAGCTTTACCAGATTCAAGTGTAGCATAGATTTCTTTTAAGATTTCGATTTCAGCAGCAACTGTTTTATCTGCTTTTGCAGCTTTAGCTGATTTTGCAATACGACGTTCTAAAACGTCCATATCTGCAAATGCAAGCTCTAAGTTGATTGTTTCGATGTCACGGATAGGATCCACAACTTTATCTACGTGAACGATGTTTTCATCTTCGAAGCAACGTACAACTTGTACGATAGCATCTACTTCACGAATGTGAGATAAGAATTGATTTCCAAGACCTTCCCCTTTACTAGCGCCTTTGATAAGACCAGCAATATCTACGAATTCTATAGCAGCAGGTAATACGCGTTGAGAGTTATTCATTTCACGTAATACTTCTAATCTTTTATCAGGTACAGCAACAACCCCTACGTTAGGTTCGATTGTACAGAATGGATAGTTAGCAGATTCAGCACCTGCTTTAGTAAGGGCATTAAATAAAGTACTTTTTCCTACATTAGGAAGCCCTACGATTCCGAGTTTCATATGTTTCATCCTTCCTCAGTTATTATTTTTATAAATAATAATTGGTTTTTG
>CALGWE010000215.1:0-1625 GCA_937935915.1 uncultured Clostridia bacterium | reverse complement strand
ATTTGAATACTTCATAAAGTGTTTTACCGAAGTGACCAAATGCTACTGCACCATGGTGTGGGAAGTTTTTCTCGATAAGTACGTGACGGTAGAAACGACCCATTTCTGGAATTGCGAAGATACCGATAGCACCGAATGAACGTGTTGCAACTGGTAATACTTCACCTTGTGCAATGTATGCTCTAAGTTTAGCATCTGCTGTACTTTGTAATCTGAAGAATGTGATATCTCCTGGGATGATATCTCCTTCAAGTGTTCCTTGTGTTACTTCTTCTGGAAGTGCTCTTGCCATAATCATTTGATATTTCATTTCACAGAATGATAATTTGCTAGATGCTGTATTACCACAGTGGAATCCCATGAATGTATCTTTTAATGTATAATCAAATTTACCTTTAATATCTTCATTATATAAGTCTTGTGGTACTGAGTTATTGATATCTAATAATGTAACTGTATCGTTACTTACAACTGTTCCAATGAATTCACTAAGTGCACCGTAGATATCTACTTCACAAGATACTGGAATTCCTTGTGCTGTTAAACGGCTATTTACGTAACATGGTACAAATCCAAATTGTGTTTGGAATGCTGGCCAGCATTTACCTGCGATAGCTACAAATTTACGGTATCCTTTATGTTCTTGTACCCAATCTTTTAATGTAAGTTCGTATTGAGCAAGTTTAGCAAGGATTTCTGGTTTTTTATTACCAGCACCAAGTTCTTCTTCCATTTCTTTAACGATAGCAGGAATTCTTTCATCCCCTTCATGTTTATTGAAAGCTTCGAAAAGGTCAAGTTCTGAGTTTTCTTCGATTTCTACACCAAGATCATAAAGTGGTTTGATAGGTGCATTACATGCAAGGAAGTTAAGTGGACGTGGTCCAAAGCTAATGATTTTAAGTGAATTTAAACCGATAACTGCTTTTGCAATTGGTTCGAATTCTGCAATCATATCAGCACATTCTTCTGCTGTCCCTACTGGATATTCTGGAATATATGCTTTTACATTACGAAGTTTTAAGTTGTAGCTTGCATTAAGCATACCACAGTAAGCATCTCCTCTACCTTGAACAAGATTATTTCCGCTTTCTTCAGCAGCTGCTATGAACATTTTTGGTCCTTCGAAATGTTTAGCAAGTAATGTTTCAGAGATTTCTGGTCCGAAGTTTCCAAGATATACAACAAGTGCATTACAACCTTCTTTTTTGATATCTTCTAAAGCTTGTACCATATGAATTTCGCTTTCAACGATACAAATTGGACATTCATATACATCCATGTTTGGATATTTTTCTTTACATGCAGCCATAAGATTTTGTCTTCTTGTTACTGATAAACTTTCTGGGAAACAGTCTCTGCTTACTGCTACAACCCCGATTTTTGCGTTTGGCATATTGTTAATGATATTTTGCATAATGTTATCCCCTCTACTATGTATTATTTATTTTTAATGTTTATATCTATTTTGCTATTAATTAATTAATTTATTTATTATCTAAGCTTTAATGCTTACCTAATTTCAATATTTTCTCCAACTAAACCTACAAAAGCACCTTCAATATGTGCATCTTCATGAGCAATGAGCCATTTATTACGATGTGTCATCAGTTTATCATCGTTAG
>CALGWE010000214.1:0-5125 GCA_937935915.1 uncultured Clostridia bacterium | reverse complement strand
GATGAATCTGAAGCATGGGAAGAAGCATTAACGTTAGAAGATGAAGATTTAAATGACGAAGAGCTGAATGAAATAGAACAATAGATTTAAAGGGGGACAATATGAAAAGAGTCTCAATAGCAGTAGGTAGAAAAATAGAGATAGGTATAATATGTGTGAGCCTAATATTGCAGTGTTATTATATGGTCAAAAGATATCCTGTTACCAAGCAATGTATGTATGCACAGAATGAACAGTTAATAGCAGAAGAAAGCAAATTACAACAGCTAAATAATGGACTTAGGCAGCTTCCTGAGCTTAAACAGCAATTGGAGATGGTAGAAGCTAAAGTGGCAGCTTTTGAGCAAAAGTTCCCTGAAGGGGAGACAACAGCTACTCAAATGCATGTTTTAAATAAGTATATGCATATAAATGGTTTTTATAATACGAAGCTTAGAGATGAGGGCCAAGATGTGTGTGAAACAGAGGTTGGATGTATTGTGAAGCAGTATTATACCTTGGAGTTTACCAGTTTTTATGATGAAGCAAAAGCATTTATTGCTCATTTGAATAGTGCCCGGGAAATGATAACTCTTCAAAATGTAACTATGACTAATCAAATTCAAGAAATAGAAGATGAAAAGACGATTCATGAATTGAAAGCCCGTTTTGGACAAGATTTATCTCAAGTTGTCACAACACAAATTACTTTAACTATTTATACTAGGGAAGAAGAAAAAGGGCAAGAAGAGGAAAGGGTTTTAGAGGGAAATAGTGTGATCTACAATGAAAATCCTTTTAAAACTAATAGTAATTATGAAGTAGACAATATAATAGAAGATAGTTCAAATGGGCTTAGTCATAGCGAAACAAATGAAGTAGTCCAAAGGGATATATTTGAAATAACTTTAGCAGATTTATTGACTTCTGGTGAGACGTATAAAATAAGTGGTCCAGGTGTGAAAGGGGTGTCTGTAGGTCTTATTTCCGAGGAAAATATTTATATGACCCTTAAAGTAGATGCCCAAGGATATGCCATAAGTATAGAAGATGAAAAGGGAAATATTAAGCAAAATTCATATACTATGTCTTTAAAAAGTCCAGTAGTTTATATTGAATCGACTATGCAACAACTTCAAGAAAAAGTACCACAAATCAATATCTATATTTACAATGATTTAGAGAAAGAGATAGAAGTAAAATTAGGTGGCAGCTTATTAGAAAATGTACATATTTATAATAAATTTGAACAAGAACTTGCCGAGGGCGAAGTGAAAGGCAATGTGAGGAGGATTGGATAAATAAGGATGTGATAGCATGAAGAAATGGACAAAGATAAAAAGACAAGGCTTCACGTATATGGAGCTGATAGTAAGTTTGGTATTAGTGTTATTAGTAATAGGACCTATCTGTATGAGTGTAGTGACGAGCCGTAAAATATATAGCACTTGGGAGATAACGGAGAAAGGTGTATATCATACAGAAGCATTGATGGAAGAGGTGAAAGCCCAACTAAGAGAAAATAGTAGACTAAAACGACAAAAGGAAAATCAGCTCATTCCAGATTACCCTAATGATAAAGTGGGTAGAAGTATAGCGCTATGTTTGGAAACTAGTAAGAGAGATCCTGAGTTGACCTTAGAAGAACTTTTACCTCATATAACAAAGGCCGATTTAGAAACAGATTATGAAACGCAGCGTTATGCCTATGAAGTAGGGATTTATCCTATAGAAACATTTGAAGAGGAAAAACAAGTCTTTAATTATGATGAGGCGAAGGCAGCAGAAGCAGTTAAGTTTTACTCAGATTTAGATTTTCAAGCTATTTTAGAAGTACAGCATGAAGTAAAGCCTATAGGCTTATCTGTAGATTGTTTAAAAACAGATGACCATCAAGCGCAAAGTCAAGGAGAGGTAGTGGTTAATAAAGCGTGCATTACACTTACCAGTGAGCAGGTGGCAATAGCTCAAAAAGTACAGGATGTAAGCGGTTTAGAAGCTATTTGTTTACAAGGCGAGGCGCTTATGGTGCAGAAACCTACTTTAATGAAAGATGCAAATGGACAAGTAGAAGGTCTGAGTTATACGATCACTGCGCCACCAGGGAAAAAGGATTCAGGTGTTATAGAAGTCAATGTAAATGGACTTTTACGTCAACTTGATGCAGCTCAAAAAAAGCTAGAAGTCAATGAAGCAGTGAAATCATTTACGTTACAATTTATTAATGAGGCAGAGGGGGATCAAACCGTTTGTATTATAAGAACGCCTTGTGAAGGGGTAGATACAATAGAAGCAATAGATGAAAAGATTAAGGTAAATGTATTAAATCCCGGGCATGGCACAACAAATGTAGTGAGGTTAAGTGAAGGTCATAGAGAAAAGCGTTTTATAATTGTAATTCTCACAAGAGATAAGATGCCTATTATGGGGAAAAAGGGGAAAATAGTTAAAAAGATGATTGATTTTTATAATGGGGAGTAATGAATGAGAAAATATGATTTTTATAATGCACATAGTGCAAAAGCAAATCAAACAGGAAATGTACTGTTTACAGTAGTTGTCATTTTGTTAACGCTTGTACTCCTTACAATGATGTGTATGCATAGTGTGACAATGCAGCAACAATTAGTCACGGTGAGAAGGGAAACAAGTAACACGTATTATTTAGCAAAGTCTGCAGTAGAGCAGCAGGTAGCTAATATGAATGCTGACTTAGAAGAAGCGCTAGAAACAATATTACAAAAGGTGTCAAAGGAGTACGTGAGCCAGTTAACAAACTTTGCCAATAAAGAAGAAAAGTTAGTAGCTATGAAAGGAAGTGATAGCTGCAAAAAATATGACCAATTTATTTATGAAAATGGTCAAATAAAAGTGAAAGAAGAGATTCTTACAAAGCGTTTGCAGGATGAAATTTATGAGTTTATGGTAGCACATTATTTGAATAAGGAATGTTTAAATTATGAAGTGGTAGGGGACTACAATATAAGTGAGTATAAAACAATGATTAAAGTCAAAGTTTTACCCATTAAAGAACAGCTTAAGGGGCGAGAAATAATAAGTCAAACTACTTTTAAAGTCATGGCTATGGCAATGACCCAAAATATAAAAGATAATACGTTGTATGATACACAAAATATAGAAGCAAAAATAAAAATTAATATACACTCAAATCTTACAAATATAGTGCATGAAACATATACTTGGGCAGCGCGTCCATCAGAAATTTTAGCTAGTGGACTAGTGAGCTTTTCGGATGTAGTGATAACAGAGGGAGGCTGCTTAGAAGTTGTAAATGGAGATTTAATGATTAAAGGAAGTGGCAATACATATGAAGGGGAAGTTTTTCGAAATGGTGAAAGCCTAGGGGCTGGGGTAACCCAAATGGGTGGGCTAATTGTGAGTAATGGTGGTAAATTAAAAGTCCAAAATGGAGATGTAGTCACTATGGGGAATGTAGTTGCAACTAATGGATGGTCTGGAGAAATGGGAAAATATAACCTAGATACAAGTATAGAAGTTTTAAGAGGCGATATAATAGCTCATACGGTGGGGATTGTAGATGATTATTATAAGCAAGGAGAGAATCAAACACCTTTTGAGCCTATGTGGCAAGGCAGTAATCTAAGTATTCATGTAGGACAAAACGTATTTGTTGATGATGATGTATTAATTAGTAAGTGGATTAAAAATGGAGAAATGACTATAGGTGGAACTATTTTTGGTATAAGTGATGGCAGTGAGGGGGCAGATAAATGGCGGCATATATTTAATCCTAACATAAGTAGTGGGGTATTTGCCCAGGGAAAGAATACACAAATCTTAGCAGAACGTATTTTGGTAAATGGACAACCTTATATCAGTGTAGAAAATAGTGCATTACCTATGAAGCTATGGGAAAGTGTGGGACAACCTTTTGATGAAATTGATTTATGGGAAGGTTATGAAAGGGGCATAGAGCAAGAAACAAATAAAGATTATTTAAAAGAAGATTCTCCTTATTATGATTTTATTCATAAAGATCAAATTAAGCTTTATAACAAGGATATTGCTCATACGTCTTATGCACCTGGTAAAGTGTCAGCAAATGGGATAATATCAGTAGCAGAGGCCATAACAGAAAAAACAGCTAAAAAGCTATTTATGAAAGGTTTTGAAGCAGGGGACTTAAGTCAAGGCAATATGCCTTACCAGTTAGCCAACTATACCCATAGGGGGGACTATGAAGGCTTTGAATATATTTTGGCACAGACCCGTAATAAGCCAGACTACTATAAGGGAAGTGGGGAGGACTATAGATGGTATGAGCAGCCATTAATGTATGGCAAATGCTATACTGAAGGCCAGTTGGCATTAAAAAGTAATTACTTAGGACTGCGTGGTTATATGAGTGCTAAACGTAGTGTGTTTTATGGCAAAATGGATGAAAAAGATGTGCCACAGCTTTTAAGCTTTGAGGAGGTTATTGAAGAGTTGCCAGTACAAACTCATAAGCAGTGGTCTGAAAGTAACCCTATAATAGTCATAAACTCAGGGGATGCAGTAATTGATATTAGTAAGTTATATCAAGAAAAAGAACAAAGAAATGGCAGTTATCCTAGCCTGATTATTAATTCAGGAGGAGGTACCTTAACCCTTACAGCCACTAAGCAGAATCAAAATATACTGAATGGGATTGTAATAAGTAAGGGAAATGTACGTGTTAAGGAAAGTGTGCAAGTGAATGGGAGTATAATTATTGGGGGGAGGCACGAAGGGCTAAATCCAGAAAAAAGAGAAACACGTATGTGTGGTAAGACAGAAATAAATTACAGTCCTGGGCTTGTGATTGGCAATGGGGCACATTTAAAGATTTGCTATGATGCAGATATGTTATTCAAGGTGAATTTAATAGATCAAGTAGTATATCGCAGGCTACTAGATGCACTTAAAATAACCAGGTATCATAGTCAAACAGCATTAAAAGATATTTTAGGCCCTTATCAGGATGAAAAACTAAAGTATTCAGTGGGAAAGGTCTTTTATAAGGAAGATTCTATATTAGATATTTGCTTAGAGAGTATCCGTGTAAATATTGAAGTATTAAAGAAATCAAGAGATTGAAGGGAAGATGGTGAATGAAGAAAATAAGGTATATAGGTTTAGTACT
>CALGWE010000213.1:0-5116 GCA_937935915.1 uncultured Clostridia bacterium | reverse complement strand
AGGTCTGTAAAGTACAATTTTTTTACCGATTACTTGTACAGTAATTGATTTTGTACGTTCACTTAACATACCAGCGATGTCTCTTGGATCTTCTAAACAGTTTTGAAGTACACTGATTTTAACGATTTCTCTTGCTTCTAAAGCTAAATCAATAGCTTCTGTAACTTCTGGTGTTAAACCGTTTTTACCAATTTGAAAAATTGGGTCAATCTTTTGTGCTAAAGATTTTAAATATGATCTTTGTTTACTTGTAATTGTCATCATCTTGCTCCTTTCTATGTGCTATATCTTCTATTATTTATAATAGTCAAATTCAAGATCGTAAATATTAACTGTATCCCCTTCAGAAATACCAGCATCTTCAAGAGCTTGAATAATACCTTTTTCACGTAAGTATTTTTGGAAGAATGCAAAGCCTTGCTCTGTATCCATAGCTGTGTAACCAAGCATACGTTCAATAGCTGTTCCTTCAACTGTGAAGTAACCATCAAAGATTTCTTTAACAGTGAATGGTCCATCTGGCATTTGACTTACTTCTTCGAACTCTGGTTCAAAGACAATATTTTGATCTGGTGCTGCCTCAAGAAGCTCAGCTACGTCTTTTAATAACTCTTGTAAGTTATCATTTGCTGCTGCTGAAATTGGAATAACTTTGATACCTTGTGGCTCAAATTCAGCTTTAAGACGCTCAAGATTTTCTTCACAACCACCTACGTCAATTTTATTAGCTGCAATAATTTGTGGTTTATCTTTTAAGATATTTTTATTGTAAAGGTCGATTTCTCTTTGAATTGTGTAAATATCTTCTACAGGATCTCTACCTTCTGTGCCTGCAGCATCTACAACATGTAAAAGAACTTTTGTACGTTCTACGTGTCTTAAGAAATCGTGTCCTAAACCAACACCCTCTGCTGCCCCTTCAATAAGCCCTGGAATATCAGCCATAACGAATTGTTTACCATATTGGTTTGTAACAACCCCAAGGTTAGGTGCAAGTGTTGTGAAATGGTAGTTAGCAATTTTAGGTTGTGCATTCGATACCATTGATAATAATGTAGATTTACCTACATTTGGATACCCTACAAGCCCTACATCAGCAATCATTTTAAGCTCTAAAGTAATCCAGTATTCTTTAGCTGGTGTTCCTTTTTCAGCATAACGAGGTGCTTGTCTTGTAGCAGTGGCAAAGTGTTGATTTCCTCGACCACCACGTCCCCCTCTAAAGATAATTTCTCTTTGGCCTGTAGCATGTAAATCGGCAATAACGTGTCCTGTTTCTGCTTCTCTAATAACCGTTCCTTGTGGTACTTTGATCACAAGATCTTCCGCATCTTTCCCATGACAACGTTTTTTTCCACCTTCTTCACCATCTTTTGCTTTATAGTGACGTTGGTGTCTAAATTTCATTAATGTATTTAAGCCTGGGTCTACTTCAAAGATGATGTGCCCTCCACGGCCACCATCTCCACCGTCCGGCCCACCATTAGGTACGTATTTTTCTCTTCTGAAAGAAACGTGACCGTCTCCGCCTTTTCCCGATCTTACAAATATCTTGACTTTATCTACAAACATTTATTTCACTCCCTTCATGATGATAGTTTGTACACTTTCTAAGTATTCCATCATGTTTAAAAAGTATTCTTTAATGAAAGAAAAATCTATATATAAATGTATATATAGATTTTGATACAAATATATAAAAAGAAGGTTTCAACCCAATCGTTGAAACCTTCTTTAAATCAATTATGCTTCTTGTGCAACTGGATATACAGAAACTTGTTTTTTGTCTCTGCCTTTGCGTTCGAATTTAACTGTACCATCAACTAATGCGAATAAAGTGTCGTCTCCGCCACGTCCTACATTAAGTCCTGGATGAATTTTAGTTCCTCTTTGACGGTATAAGATGTTCCCAGCTTTAACAAATTGTCCATCTGCTCTTTTAGCACCAAGACGTTTTGATTCTGAGTCACGACCGTTTTTAGTAGATCCTACCCCTTTTTTGTGAGCAAAGAACTGAAGGTCTAAACGTAACATATATTTCACCTCCTAGTGTTTTTGGATTTGAATGTATTTTTCTCCGTACATTTCTTTAACAGTCTCAAGACCGTTAATCATGCTTTTTATTAAAAGTTCAGCTTCTGGATTAAATTCCCCTTGCTTACGCTTAGGAAACTCAATATCCAAAACGCCTTGCTCATTATTTACTGCGCGCTGCTTAATGAGCTCACTTGTAAATAGTTCTATTGAGTTGATTGTGTTTATTACGAGCATGCTTACCGCTGCACAAACTATATCTTCTCCATGTTCAGCGTATCCAGCATGTCCATTTAGCGAAATGCGATAAACATGTAAATCTCGCTGATAAATATTCACTTTAATCATTGGCTAAGAATTAAGCTTCGATAGCTGTGATTGTAACTTTTGTGAATGGTTGACGATGACCACGTTTTTTGTGGTAACCTTTTTTAGCTTTGTATTTGTAAACGATGATTTTTTTAGCTTTACCGTCACCTACAACGTCAGCTTTAACAGTAGCACCATTAACGAATGGAGCACCAACTGTGAAAGAATCTTCTTTACCAACAGCTAAAACTTTGTCAAAAACAACTGTTTCGCCAGCTGCAACGTTTAATTTTTCAACTACAACGCTGTCACCAACTTTTACATTATATTGTTTTCCACCTGTTTCAATAATTGCGTACATGTGTACACCTCCTTATTCCGAAAACTCGCCGAATACGGTACTGCTTAGCAGTTTCAAACCTCTTCGTGCGGCTTAAGCACATTTGTAATTCTATCATGGGGGTACCGGGTTGTCAACATTTATTTAGAATAAAATTGACATAAAAACTTGTTTTTTGATTTTCTTTCCATTTTTTCAAAGGAAATTGCAATCCCATATGTTGCTTCAAGCTTTGATTTTAGGTGATTTTTCTGAATTATGTCAAGCAAATCAGCAGTCACACTTATGACCATTTGTTTTTGAATAGTATGAGTGCTAACGTGCTTAATTTGCTTTTCCATTAAGAAAAGTTCATATAAAACATTAAAACTACCATATGGATGCCCACAATCTTCACAGCTTGTTAATAGCTTATGGTGCAAGCTTGTATATTTCCCTGTACGTGAAAATTGAAGTAAACCAAGTTCTGTTAATGGATAAACCTTTGTGCGATTATCACCATACATATTTAATAGCTTTTTCGCCATTTCATAAACAGCTACTTTGTCCTCGTCTTCTTTCATTTCCACTAAGTCAATGATAATAATACCTGCTAGATTTCTTCTTAAAATCTGCAATATGCTTTCTTTAGTTGCAAGTAAGTTAAGATCAAGTACCGCTTTACGTGGATTTTTAGTTAAGACTGCCTTTGCACTATTGACGTCAATAATCGTCATAGCCTCTGTATAGTCAATGATTAAATTACCACCATTTTTAAGCCATATTTTACGGCTTGTTAAATGGTCAACTTGTTTTTGTAGACTATAATTCACAAAAATCTCATCTTCTTCATCCACTAAAGTCAGTTTAACCTGTTCCTGCACTCCATATTCTTGCATTAAACTTTTAATTTCTGTTAAAAGCGCCCCTTGATTACATACGATTTCTACTTCATCTTCATTATTAAGTGTTTCATTAATAACCTGTGCGTATAATGGTGGCTCTTTATAAAGGACACTGCCACGTGAGAGAAAATCCTTTGTGGCCATAAATTGCTTTGCCTTTTCCATTAACGACTTTGCATCTTTAATAATCTGCGCTGTCGTTGCTTCTTCTGCTTGCGTACGCACAATAAAGCCATAGGAATCTCCTACGACTTCTCTTAAAGCTTCTTTTAGCTGCACTCTTGTATTATTGTCCCTAATCTTCTTAGACACATTAATACCTGTTTCAAAAGGGAGACACACGAGGAATCTCCCTTTCAAACTAATTTTACCCGTTAATTTATGACCTTTTTCACCCACGTTTTGTTTGACAACCTGTACAGGTAGTCTTGCTCCTGGATGAAGTTTTGTATGATACATTTCTGGAATTTGCTTAATATGCAAAAGCCCATTCTTATCACTGCCATAATTGACGAACACAGCTTTTAAATTTTTAACCACTTGCTCAATTTGTCCAATAACAACTTGATTTTGCATATCTTCTTCTAAATGAGAGTCTATATATAAGTTAGTCCACTCCCCTTCTTGAAGTACTGCAATGCGTGTCATCAAAAGTTGCTGCTCAACGAGTATTTGTTTTTTCATTATTGTTCACGACCAAATGTATCTAATGGAATGAAAGTATCGCCGTGCGCTGTATACATTTCCTTTCTTGTAACTTGCTTTTCTATTTCAGCTACTTCGCCTTCTAAAAGTGCTTGTACAAAAAGATCAGGATTTAAGTTACTACTGCTTCCTGCTAATACATGCATGCTAATAAGAATACTATCTGCTTCTTCTGAAACGTTACATTCTAAAAGCATTGGTTTAAGGTCAAGTGGACGAATACCCGCTTTACCTTTTTTCATCACAACAAGCTCTTCTGCTTGAAGTTTTCTTTCAATTAATTCAAGTGTCACGCCTTCTGTTTTAGTAATACGTACATCATAGTCTGCTGCTTGTACAAGGCTCATGAGTGAATCACTTTTATCGCCTACTTTGAAAGCATCTTCAATACGAATGCCATCTACTAAAACAGCATTTAAATTGTCTTTTACAACTGTAGGATCAATATCTGTTGCTGTTACGATTTCCATATAATCACCTGTACTTTGTACCCCTACACCAAGTGGTAAGGCAAAGTATACAAGTGAGTGTGGGCTAAACCCTTGTGAATAAGCTACTGGTACACTTGCTACCTTAACAGCTCTTTGAAATAAACGCATTGTATCTAAGTGTCCTACAAATTTCACTGGACCTGTTTTGCTAAACTTTAATCTAATTCTCATGACAAATTCCCTTTCCAAATCGCGCTGCCCCACAACCTGTACATTTTTCTGCACAGTTAGGTGTTGTTGTTACGTTCTTAGCTAATTCATTTTCACGAATTAAGAATTTCTTTGTAACACCGATATCAATGTGATCCCATGGTAATACTTCTTCATAACTACGTTCTCTTGCAGCATAGAAG
>CALGWE010000212.1:0-1920 GCA_937935915.1 uncultured Clostridia bacterium | reverse complement strand
AAAAATTTATTTATAAGTTAACGCTTATGATTTAATTATTTCGCAGCACTAAGTTGTTGGATTAATTTTTGTGCTTCACGCTCATTATCATAATCCGAATCTTTTGCTACTTGGTAACCTTTGTGGCTATAAATAGAAATTACTTCTTTACCTTCGTCTGTATTACCGATATTGATGAATGCATTTTGAAGAGCTGCTTTAAAATCTTCATCCATGATATCTGAATTTTTGCTTACACTTACAGTATCATTGTAAATTGGTTTTGTTACACCAATAACAGCTGTTTCTTCCCAAATAGAAGCTGGTCTTGAGAATTCTTCTGTCCATTTATCTTGGTTATCTAAACGAGCGTCAGCATAGCATAACATAATGTCAACTTGTCCAGATGCAAGACGTGCTAATGCACTACCATAAGAATCTGATTGAACAGCACTTGCTAAATCTGTGATTCCTTTACCATATTTGTCTTGTAACCATAATGATGGATAAATGTATCCAGCTGGAGATGTTGTTGACATGATACTCCAGTTAGCTGAGTTAAGATCTTCCCATGTAAGTTCTTCACCAGCATTTACTTTAGCTGCTAATTCTTGACCTTTTGCAGATGGACCTGCAATCATTAATGCACGGTAAGAAACTGCTTCTTCTTCTAACATAACTGTTGGTGTGCCATCATTCCAATCAGCTGCATTATCAGAAGTTTTGTTTAATGCACCACGTGTAGCTGTTAAAATAACTTCTGCACCATCGTCATATAAAACATATGTACCACCAGGAATTAAACCAACATCCGCTGTACCAGCACTAAGCGCTTCACCTACAGCTTCAAAGTTTGTTCCTACAGTAATTTCAACTTCTTCAACATTGTAACCTTCTTCAGCTAATTGTTCTTGTAACATCCCTTTTAATGGTTCTGTTGCTGTAACAATCTCCTCTGGATCTCTTGATGGTACAAAAGCAACTGTTAATTTATCAATTACTTTTTTCCCATTCTCATCTACAGTAGCTGTAGTACTTCCACCACATCCAGTAAACATTGATAAACATAATGTTCCAATCATAAGCATTGAAAATAATTTCTTCATTATACCCTCCACCTTTTTGAGTCTTATGTTAACTCATTGTAGTCTATAATATTTTATTTTGAAACACTGTAAATTGCAACTAATTTTTCATCAAAATGCTTGTTAATCCATTATTTTACTGGATATTAGAAACCATTTTCTAGTTTAAACAATCCATTTGAACTTCCTAAAGGGTTACAAGCTATAAACTTATAGTCTAAAATCATAACATTCCTGATTCCTAACAGACTCTCAGTGGATTTCATTATATAAATTATTTAACCATCGAGTGCTTTTTACTTGATTTTATTAGCCGCCCCCCGAACCGTTAGTATTGGTCACTTAAATACATTACTGTACTTACAGTTCCACTATAACGCCTCTAATGGCGCTGCATTAAACTCAAGCTTTAAGGTAATGCAATAAACTCGTAACACAACAAACCAAGCGCTACCCAAATAGTATCACAAAAAGCACTTTAAGCTTCTTAGGGCTCTACACTATATGTTGGGGCCTAGAAAATATTCTCTCTTATTCTATGTATAAAACAAGAGCATTTTCAACAATCCTAAGTATGCTTAAATACTATAGAAAGGTCGTTGACAATGCTCTCTTTACATGATTCCCAAAAAATTCTTGGTTTATACAATCTTATTATTAAAAACACATTTATTACTGATGATACCTGTACTTTTGAAGTAGAAATGATACGTAAACTACTTATGACAAAAAAAGCACCCTCTCGGGTGCTTTCCTTATACTATCAAAAACAAATACTACAAGTTATTTAACCTGTTTTACTAGGTCAAACCCTCGAACCGTTAGTATTGGTCACCTGAACACATTACTGTGCTTA
>CALGWE010000211.1:0-1787 GCA_937935915.1 uncultured Clostridia bacterium | reverse complement strand
ATGTATACCATCATCATAATCTTGAGATACTTTAATAAAAGTAACTTGATTATCTGTTAAGTTAGCATGTTGCAATGCTATATTTTTTGCCTCATCAGAACTTATTAAATTTTGTGTAGAAGAGCTTTGAGAATTTGAATAAGAAATAGTATTATATGGATTATAGTATTCTGCATCATAGTCAAATTTTAATATTTCACCACTGTAAGCATTTATTTCATAATCGTATTCTGTATTATTATAGTAAAATTCAATTTCATATTTATTAATACCATCATCATAATCTTGAGATACCTTAATAAAAGTAACTTGATTATCTGATAAGTTAGCATGTTGTAGTGCTATTTGTTTGGCTTCATCAAAACTAATCGTATTTTGAGCAGGTAAATTTTGATTAGTTGAATTAGGTATATTATTAGTATTTATAGTGTTGCTATTAGTATTTTCACTTGAATTATTTAATGAAGTTGTAGTACTTGATTCATATGAATTATTCAATCCAACTGTATTAGAGCAACCAACAAAACCTAAACAAGTACTAAGTATAATTGTAGATATAATAATTTTTTTCATCGTTATTCACCTCTAAGTTAATTATATTATTAATAATTTATTTTTTTATAAAGTGCAGATTAAAATATAATTAAAAATTTTTAAATACTTACCAGAGTCTGCTAAGGCATTATATTCTGCAATTACTGGTAATAACACCCCATTGGCAACCCCATGTGGTACATCAAAGTATGCACTAACAGGATGACTCATTGCATGGACATTGCCAAGTCTTGCAAAAGAGAAAGCAATTCCTGCAAATAATGAACCTACCATCATTGCCTCTGCTGCTTCAATATCCTTTCTATTAGCTACAAATCTTCTAATATTGCCACCAATTAGTTCCATCGCCTTTTCTGCCATCGCATCTGAAAAAGGGGAAGCATCTGTAGAAATATAAGCTTCTTCTGCATGAATGAAAGCATCAATGCCACATGCCGCTGCCACACTAGCTGGAGCAGTTGTAATGAGCTCTGCATCTAAAATTGCATAAGTTGGAAGAATTTCATAACTAAATACAGTCAGTTTATAGTCTCTGCTATGATCTGTAATAACTGAAAAGGCTGTTACCTCTGAACCTGTTCCTGCTGTAGTAGGGATTGCAATAAGCGGAATAATTTTACCTGGTACTTTATGGGCCCCTTCATAATCTGTAATACTACCACCATATTTGGCTACAATGGCCACAGCTTTTGCCACATCCATTGGTGAACCTCCACCTAATGTCACAATGAAGTCTGCACCCGATGCTTTAAACTTTTCTGTGGCCTTTTCTACTGTTGTCACAGAAGGATTGGCTTCAATATCTGTAAAATCATCTACTGTAATATTTGCTTTTTCTAGATATGTAGCTACTTTCTCCACTATACCCATTTTTTTAAGGTGTGGTCCTGAAATGATCATAGCATGTTGTCCACCAAGTTCTTTGGCAATATCCCCTACTTTTTCAATAGTCCCTTTACCAACTGTAATATTTTGTGGAATAGAAAAACTAAATTGTTTCATTTTATTTGCCTTCTTTCATTTATTATCCATTTGTCATCTATTAACTTGCTTGCATTCTTAAAAGCACTCTTTCAATGGCTACATCAATAACCCTATCTAGTTCTTTATCATCTGCTTCTGGCATTAAAGTTGCTGCATCTTCATCAGAGATTAGCTCAACAAGACTTCCAAATTGATCGCCATATTTTCTTTTACATGAAACATAAAATACAACGCCTAAAAGTGACCAT
>CALGWE010000210.1:0-3267 GCA_937935915.1 uncultured Clostridia bacterium | reverse complement strand
GTAACACTTGAAAAGGTAAAGGCGGACTATTTAAGACAAAGCAGTCAATATGACTATATAACTGTGGAAGGTAGTGGTGGGATTGTTTGTCCTATTCGTGTGGATGAGACAGAGGAAATTTGGTTAGAGGATATTGTTAAAAATTTACAGCTAGACATATTGGTTGTAGCAGATGCAGGACTGGGGACAATTAATCACGTGGCTCTAACAAAGTCATGGTATGGAGGTGAAAGGTATTATTTTAAATCATTATCATGAAGGGGACAGGATGGAAGAAGATAATTTGAAAATGATTGAAAAGGTTACTGGGGTACCAGTAATTGCCACAGTTCATGAAGGGGCACAAGACTTAAATATAACCGTCAAGGAGCTTAGTAAACTCTATGCATAGTAACAGTACCTTTTAGGTGGCTATCAACTGAAAGTTATTGTATAATAGGAATACAATTGTAGAATGACTAAATATAGCGTAGAAATAAAGGAGTTATTATAGATATGAAGTTTTATTTTGCCCCTATGGAAGGTGTAACAGGATATGTTTATCGCAATGCCCATGCTGCATTTTTTAATAACGTGGATAAATACTTTACACCTTTTATTGCCGCAAATCAGCATGGTAAGTTATCAGCAAGAGAGTTAAATGATATTTTACCAGAGCATAATATAGGTTATAGCGTTGTCCCACAGGTGTTAACAAATAATGTAGAAGATTTTGTGCGTACAATGCATCAGCTTAAAGCATATGGATATGATGAGGTGAACTTAAATTTAGGGTGTCCATCAGGTACAGTGGTTACAAAGGGTAAAGGTTCAGGTTTTCTAGCTTATCCAGAAGAATTAGATAGTTTTTTAGAACAAGTATTTGCTCAGGCAGTAACAAAGATTTCAATTAAAACGCGTATTGGACGTGACAACCCGGAGGAATTTGAAAAGTTAATGGCGATTTATAATAAATACCCATTAGAAGAATTAATTATTCATCCTCGTGTACAAAAAGATTATTATCGTAATACACCAAACTTAGAAGTATTTAGCATAGCTTTAGCTGGAAGTAAAAATCCTATATGTTATAATGGGGATATTTTTACAGCTGATCATTATACAGCATTTAAAGCTAAATACCCACAGGTAGAGCTTATGATGCTAGGACGTGGGCTCATTGCTAATCCAGGACTTATTACAGAAATCCAAACAGGCCAGACTATGGATAAGGCGGTTTTAAAAGCTTTTCATGATAAGCTTTATGAAGGCTATCAAGAGATTATGTCAGGTGAGCGTAATGTGTTATTTAAAATGAAGGAAAGCTGGTTTTATATGATGCATATCTTCTCAGACTCAGAAAAGTATACAAAAAAGATTAGAAAGGCACAAAAACTTCGTGATTATGAAATAGCAGTCAATAGTCTTTTTGAAGAGCAAGAGATTGTAAAAGGTGCAGGATTATTTTCAAGATCATAGCATCATAAAGCATGAGGCAAACTTAAAGTGTATATAGTAAGGAAGAGACTTACTTTATACGCTTTTTTTAGTGGTTTTAAACAAAAGAAGTAGGTTGATTTAAGTGAATATTTAAGTCTATAGGTGTTTGAAATACTTTAAAATATCATTTAATATTAAGATGAAAAGAATGACAGGAGTGTAGAGATGCAAGGATATAACTGTATAATTGTTTATAATAAAAATAAGGACAAGTTGCTTTTTTGTAAAAGAATGAA
This sequence comes from uncultured Clostridia bacterium, assembly GCA_937935915.1. Taxonomy (GTDB): domain Bacteria; phylum Bacillota; class Clostridia; order Lachnospirales; family Cellulosilyticaceae; genus Cellulosilyticum. The sequence continues at coordinate 1,552 of CALGWE010000210.1, read as the reverse complement.
AAATCCTTATAAAGGACTCTTTAATTTAGTAGGTGGTAAGATTGAAGTAGGCGAATCCGGCTTTGAAGCAGCTTATCGTGAGTTACAAGAGGAAACAGGAATTTGCAAAACACAAATTAGCCTATCCCATATGATGGACTTTACTTATTATAACCAAGACTGTTATGTAGAGGTTTATGTGGGAGTATTAAAGGAAAATATTGTGCTTAAAGAGGAAGCACATCCTCTTGTTTGGCTTATGCAAGACGAAGACTTTTTTGATATGACACGTTTTGCAGGAGAAGGGAATATAGGACATATGCTAGAACAAGTTAAGCAATTTGGTATGGGGATTAAGTAAAAAAGATTAGGGGGAGAAAAGATGCAGGATATTTATTTATATGGCATGATTTTAGTGACAAATAGTTTTTTACTTCAGGATGTATATCCACAGCCAGACACCTATGGAGAAATTCAAGAGAAATATAGTTTGCCAGGTGGTGAAACAGGAACATGTGCCACTGTACTAGCGAATTTAGGTGTTCAGGTAAAAATGGATGGTAATCATATGGGGAAAAACACCTATCCTATGATTGAGGCATTTTATAAAGATAAATGTGTGGATATTACAAGTTTATATTATGATAAAGCTTATGAAGGTTTAGAAGATTATGTACTGATTGATAAAAATACACGGACACCTTTTGGGAGTTTTCAACATTATTATGGTGATGCCATTAAACGTTGGAATAAGCCTAAAAGAGAAGATGTAAAGCATGCACAAGTGGTAGGATTAGACCCATTTTTTGGGGATGAAACTTTAGCGGTGGCAAGTATTTGTCATGAAATGAATAAACCTTATGTGACAATTGATTGTCCATATGATGAAAGTGTACATCAGTGGTCCACAATTAATGTCTTATCTAATGAATTTATCGGAATGCATTATAAAGACTGCAATAGAGAGGAACTTTTTAAAACTTATACTGAAAGGAGTAACGGACTTGTTATTTTTACTTTAGGGGCAAATCAGATTATGTATGGACGTAAGGGTGAAGCACCAAAATACTTTACACCTTATAAGGTAGAGGTAGTCAGTACATTAGGGGCAGGAGATACATTTAAAGCAGGGTGTATCTATGGACTTTTAAAGAAAATGTCAGATTTAGAAATTGTACAATTTGCCAGTGCTTTAGCAGGCGTAGCTATCTCACGTTTTCCGTTACCACTTAATCCACCGACCTTAGAAGAAGTACAAGCACTTATTAAGGCACATAATGAAGCATAATAAGACATTTTACCTAAACATGCTACTTGTAAAAATGAATGATTATCGTTACAATAGGTTCATACAACAAGATGACAGTTAAAATTAGGAGAGCCGATGAAGCGATTTAAAAAAGTATATATAGAAATTACAAACATCTGTAATTTAAGTTGCGATTTTTGTCCTAAAACAAGTCGCACTTTAAAACGTAATACAAAAGAAGATTTTGCACATATTTTGCAAGCTGTAAAACCTTACACAGACCATATTTATTTACATTTAATGGGGGAACCAACAACCCATCCG
>CALGWE010000209.1:0-2919 GCA_937935915.1 uncultured Clostridia bacterium | reverse complement strand
TAATCCCTACAGCTAATGCCCCTAAGAAGGCACCACTTGCAGCGGTATTGTCTTTATGCACCAATTGAAACATCGATTCGATGAGACAATATTTATTTTTAGAAAGCACTAATGCACCCTTTTGTTTTAAATAAACACATACATAATGCACCCCTTTCTTTAAATAAACTGACATCTTTTCAATAATGTCTTCGATTTTAGGACTCATTAAACCTAATTTATCCAGCTGATCTTCGGTAAACATGAGTGCATAAGGCACCTCAGGTATAACAGATTCTAAAACAGCCTTTTGACCTGTTGAAACAATCACCTTTACATTATGTGCCTTGGCTTCTTTCATCCAGTCCCTATAAATGGTTATGCCCATATGCTCTGGTAGGGCGCCTGCTAATACTAAAGTAGACACCTTCTTAATATGCCCACGTAATTTCTGGGTTATTAAGTTACTTTCCTTCTCACCTGGCATTGTGGATTCTGTTTTGATGGTATAGTCTTTCATCAAATTTTCATCTACTATTTTTACATATTGTGGTGTTTCATAATCAGTCCACACAATATCTGCTTTTACTTTAGATTTATCTAAATAGTGCTTAATATATTTTCCTGCAAAACCACCCATGCTACTTAGTAAAATAGGTTCTTCTTGTAATACTTTCATCATTTGCGCACTATAAACACCTTTAGATAAAATATTTAAAGAAACATGCTTTGCCGTTTGCTCCTCATCTGCCGTTAATGCTTCCACACCATATATGTACTCTATGGCAGGAAAAGGGGCTACTGTTATAATCATTATTTCACCACCCTTTTACTATTTTACATTGAGATTTATCTTTATATATAGTTATAGCATACTTTCTGATAATTTATCCACTTATTTTCAATTTCTTCCCATTTAGTATCAAAATTAAGCACTTTAAAAATAGGACAAAGAGAAGGAAGTGTTACAAAATAAAATTCTGCAACACTTCCTTCTTTATCATATCATTAATTATGCTCTAAATAATAATTCACTATAAGTTGGAATTGGCCAAGCCTTTTCATCTACCATGACTTCTAAGCTATCTGCTACTTCTCTTACTTGTTCCATTACTGGAATTACTTGATCTTTGAAGAATGTTGCTTTAGCTAAAGCTTCTTCAATATTTTCACTTTCATCTACAAGGCTGATAAGTAAATCTGTGCTTTCTTTTAGGGCATTAAGTTTAGTTGTAAGGTTCTCTAAAATATCTGTTTGTGCAGCAATTTTAAAGCTACCTACTTGATTAAGTTTATAAATATGTTCTGCTACTTCTGTTGTATATTTTATAACAGCAGGTAAAATTTGTTTTTGTACCATATCAATCATTGTACGTGCTTCGATACGTACTGTTTTGTAGTATTCTTCAAGTAAGATTTCATAACGTGCAAAAATCTCTTCTTTATTGAATACCTTATTTCTTTCAAATAAATTGATTGCTTTTTCTGATACATAACATGGCAATACGTCTACTGTTGTCTTATAGTTTGAAAGACCTCTTGCAGCAGCTTCTTTTACCCATTCTTCTGAGTAACCATTCCCATTAAATACAATACGTTTATGGCTAGTATAAGTCTCTTTAATAATCGCTTTAATTTCTGCATTTACATCTTCTGCACCTTCAAGACGTGCTGCAAATTCATTTAATACATCTGCAACGATTACGTTAATCACAAGACCCGCTTCAGCAATTGATTCTGAAGATGGGAACATTCTAAATTCGAATTTATTACCTGTGAATGCAAATGGTGATGTTCGGTTACGGTCTGAACTTTCTTTTTGAAGTTGTGGTAATGTGGCTACACCCATTTCCATCATTTCTACTTCAGAAGCAGTTACTTTTTCATCTTTTTCAATGCTTTCAAAGATTCCTGTGATTTCTTCACCTAAGAAGATTGAAATAATTGCTGGTGGTGCTTCGTGTCCACCTAAACGATGATCATTTCCTGCTGTTGCAGCACAAAGTCTTAATAAATCTGCATATTCATCTACAGCTTTAATGACTGCTGATGTGAATAATAAGAATTCTTTATTTTGATGTGGTTTTTTACCAGGCGAGAATAAGTTCTTACCTTGATCTGTTACAAGTGACCAGTTAACATGTTTTCCTGAACCATTTACATATGCAAAAGGTTTTTCATGAAGTAAACATGCAAGCTCATGACGGTTAGCTACCTTTTGAAGTGTTTCCATAATAAGTTGATTTTGGTCACACGCTACGTTAGAAGTTGCAAAAATAGGTGCCAATTCATGTTGTGCTGGTGCTACTTCATTATGTTTTGTTTTAGATGGTACACCAAGTTTCCAAAGCTCTACATCAATGTCACGCATGTATTTTGCAATTTTCTCTTTAATACTACCATAGTAGTGATCTTCCATTTCTTGTCCTTTTGGAGGCATAGCTCCAAAAAGTGTACGTCCTGTAAAGATAAGGTCTTTTCTTTGTTGATAGTGTCTTTTGTCAACTAAGAAATACTCTTGTTCTGCGCCAATTGTAGATGTAATATGGGCAGCTTCATCACCTATTGCTTTTAACACACGAAGACTTGCTTCTTCAATACACTCCATTGAATGTAAAAGTGGTGACTTTCTATCTAATGCTTCACCTGTATGTGAATAGAAAGCTGTTGGAATGCAAAGTGCTACCCCACTTGCATCTTCTTTTAAAAAGGCTGGAGATGTACAATCCCATACTGTATATCCCCTTGCTTCGAATGTTTGTCTTAAGCCTCCAGAAGGAAATGAAGAACCATCTGCTTCTCCTTTAATAAGTTCTTTTCCTGAAAACTCCATAATCATACGCCCGTCTGATGTAGGTGATAAAAAGGAATCATGCTTTTCTGCTGTACGTCCATTCATTGGTTGGAACCAATGTGTAAAATGGGTTGCTCCTCTTTCGA
>CALGWE010000208.1:0-2915 GCA_937935915.1 uncultured Clostridia bacterium | reverse complement strand
GTAAGATTTCATTAATTAAACTACTCTTTCCTGATCCTGAAACCCCTGTAATACAAGTAAGTGTCCCAAGTGGCACTTTTAGCGTCACATTTTTAAGGTTATTGGCTTTCGCTCCTGTTACTGTTAAAGTATGCCCATTTCCTTTTCTTCGAACGGATGGCACTTCAATTTTCTTACGTCCGCTTAAGTAAGCTCCTGTTTCTGACTTCTCACAAGCTAAAATCGTATCAATTGGTCCTGAAGCAATGATTTCACCACCATGTTCTCCAGCACCAGGTCCAATATCTACAATCCAGTCTGCTGCATGCATGGTATCTTCATCATGTTCTACAACGATTAAAGTATTTCCTAAGTCTTTTAGATGAATGAGGGTTTGAATTAATTTATCATTATCTCTTTGATGAAGTCCGATACTTGGTTCATCTAAGATATAAAGTACCCCTACAAGTCCTGACCCAATTTGTGTGGCTAAACGAATACGTTGGGCTTCTCCACCTGAAAGTGTCCCAGATGAACGGGCTAAACTTAAGTAATCAAGACCTACATCTACGAGGAAACCAAGTCTTGCTTTAATTTCTTTAAAAATAAGCTCTCCGATTTGACGTTGTCTATCAGTAAGCTCCACTTCATCAAAGAACTTTTTAAGCTCCCCAATAGACATATGCGTTAAATCATTGATGTTTTTATCCCCTACTGTGACCGCTAAAGCTTCTGGTTTAAGTCTTGCCCCTTTACAGCTGCTACATGGAATACTTGTCATAAGGGCTTCGTATTCTTGTTTTGTACTTTCTGAGCTTGTTTCCAAATAACGTCTCTTTGTATTTTCAAGTACCCCTTCAAACGCATATTCATAGCGCTTTGTTCCATATTCACCTTTAAAAGTGAAAGAAACCATTTCACTGCCTGTACCATACAAAATAATGTGTTGAACTTTTTCTGGCAGTTCATTAAATGGTGTATCTAAATCAAAGTCATATTTATCCATTAATGCACTCATTAACGCATATGCATAGCTTTCTGGTTTAGCAATAGAACCCCAACCAAGTACTGCAATGGCACCTTCTCTTAAGGTTAAACTAGATACTGGGATCACCAGCTCTGGGTCTACCTCTAAACTTTCGCCAAGCCCTGTACATACTGGACACGCTCCATGTGGATTATTGAAAGAGAATGAACGTGGTTCAATTTCTTCAATGCTAATATTACACTCTGGACAGGCAAAGCTTTCGCTAAATTGCATAGGCTCTCCCCCTATTACATCTACTACCATTAAACCACCTGAAAGCTTCATAACTGTTTCAATAGAGTCTGTTAAACGTTTTTCTATGCCTGCCTTAATAGCTACACGGTCTACAACAATCTCTATAGTATGTTTTTTATTTTTATCTAATTGCACATTTTCTTCACTTAAGTCATATACTTCTCCATCAATACGGGCACGTACATAACCTTGCTTACGCGCGCCTTCAAGGACTTTTTCATGCATCCCTTTACGTCCTCGTACAATAGGTGCTAAAAGTTGCAATTTTGTACGCTCTGGTAAATTCATAAGCACATCTACCATTTGATCAATGGTTTGTTTTTTAATTTCTTTCCCACACTTTGGACAGTGGGCAATCCCCACTCTTGCAAATAAAAGTCTTAAGTAATCATAAATCTCTGTAACTGTACCTACAGTTGAACGTGGATTTTTACTTGTGGTCTTTTGGTCAATTGAAATAGCTGGTGAAAGTCCGCTAATGCTTTCTACATCCGGCTTTTCCATTTGTCCTAAGAACTGTCTTGCATAAGCTGAAAGTGATTCTACATATCTGCGTTGTCCTTCTGCATAGATTGTATCAAATGCTAATGAAGATTTTCCTGAACCACTAAGTCCTGTAAAAACAATAAACTGGTCACGTTCTAATTCTAAACTAACATTTTTTAAGTTGTGCTCTTTTGCGCCTTTTATGACAATTTTATTTTTCATCTTTTCCCCGTCACATAAAGCTTTTAGACGATTGCCTTTATAAGTCTTATGTCCTTTCTGTTTCTATATATTTTATCAAATTAACACAATATTTATTTCCATTATATCATAAGGTGTTATTTTTTCAAACATGTGTTCGAATTTTTCTCAAACCAGCACTTTAATATGCTTCTTTAATAGAGTAACCATTTTTGCATACAAAAAAACACATGCAAATTTTTGCATGTGTTTTATCCTATCTGTCGATAAAGTTGCCTACTTGATCCATTAACATATTAAGGGCTACTGAGTTAAATCCACCCTCTGGAATGATAATATCTGCACGTTTTTTGCTAGGGTCTACAAATTGTTCGTGCATTGGTTTAACTGTATTTAAATATTGATCAATTACTGAATCGATATCTCTACCACGCTCTTTTACATCACGAAGTAAACGTCTTACAATACGTACATCCGCATCTGTGTCCACAAATACTTTAATATCCATTAAGTCACATAATTCTTTGTTCTCGAAGATTAAAATTCCTTCAACAATTACAACTTTAGCAGGTTGTACTTCTACTACTTCGTCAAGTCTTGTGTGCTCCACAAATGAATAAACTGGGTGCTGAATTGCTTTCCCACTTTTAAGCGTTTTAACATGTTCAATTAAAAGATCAGTGTCAAAGGCATTTGGATGATCATAATTTAATTTGGTACGTTCCTCATAAGAAAGATCTGAATTCGCTTTGTAATAATAATCATGAGATAATACTACCACCTTATCTTCAAAAGCTTCTTTGATTTTATATGTTAAAGTGGTTTTACCAGAACCAGAGCCTCCTGCAATACCGATTATCATGATGTCTTCCATAGTATCCTCCAATTATCTCTTCTGTTTTAAGCTACTAGCCATTACTAAGTATGATATCATATTTCAAGTAATTTATCTACCTATTTCCTGACA
>CALGWE010000207.1:0-1346 GCA_937935915.1 uncultured Clostridia bacterium | reverse complement strand
AATTGTTTCTTTCTTCATTTGAATATGCATCTCCTTAGATCAATTTACATCTCTATTTTGTCTAAGAAATCGCACTTTTATAATATTAAAATGTTTCCAAAATCTAGCCTAGCATGCCTGTGGCTTTAAATACACTTACGATAACAAATAAAGTTAACATGGAAAACAAACTCGTCCATACCACAAGTTGTCCTGCAAGTTCTTCATCTGCGCCCATTTCTCCCGCCATAATGGCACTGGATACGGCTACTGGTGAACCAAATAATGCAATAAGTGCTGGATAATCCTTAGCTGTTAAATTCATCAAAGGCAAATTATTTGAAAATACTACAGCAAGAGTTAATGCCAGTAGAGGGGCAAACACTAAACGCCAACTTGTCCCAATGATAATTGGTTTGACCAAAGATTTAATCGCTGAAAACTGAAATTGTCCGCCTAAAACGATTAATGCAAGCGGTGAAGCGACTTGACTAAGACTTTTACAAGCCTTATAAAGAAATGGCAAATTGTATTGTAAACTAAAAACTGGTACTCCTGTCTCTGATTGTAATGGTATGTATAAACGTATAACCAAACATACGAAGCCACAAAAAACACCACGTACTAGTGGATTTTTATAAATCCCCTTTAAAACCTGCTGCATAGAGACTTGTTTTTCACCTGCTCCAAATAAAGAAAGGGCTACTACCGCTAAAATATTAAATAACGGAATACTAAATGCGGATAAAACAGCTGCTACTGCCACCCCCTCTTCCCCACCAATAGATTCAGCTAATGGAATCCCTATAATCGCAAAGTTCGAACGAAACACACATTGTAATATAACACCCTTTTGCTTAGGTTGTGGAATCAATAAATAGGCGATTAATAGCCCTAATCCAAATAATATTAAGATCATTAATACTACAAATAAAATAATATCGCCTTGCATTGATTTTAAGTCTTTAATATTGTATACATTATAAAAAAGTAAGGTAGGTAATGCCACTCTAAATACAAGTTTATTGGCAATCTTTAAAAATTCCCCATCAAAAAAATGGATTCGCCTTAAATAATATCCTAAAATAATCAAACTTATAATCGGTAAAACTGCATTTGCCGCAAATATAAATGTCTCCACTGCTTATCTACTCCTTATTTATGTTCTCATTAAACATTAAACCACGCTCTACTATAAAAGGGTATTATTTTTCAAAATCAAGGTAAATTATATAGTAGAAAATGTAACAAATTGACCTTTATGGTTGCATTACTATACTATAATACAATCTTATAGTATAATATGCATATAGTTTTACACTATGAATTTACACAAAACACCTTAGCGTGTGAAAGATAAGGAGCTT
>CALGWE010000206.1:0-1457 GCA_937935915.1 uncultured Clostridia bacterium | reverse complement strand
TCTATTAATAATAATTTTCGACTCATATTTAAACCTCATTTAATAAAATATTACTCTCATTATAAAACTTCTTGCGCTTTTTTGTCTATATACTTTCCTTATGATATCCACTCATACAATCCATATAAAAATAGAGGATTACTATTTAGCAATCCTCTATTTTATCACTTAAAATGCCTTTGTAACTTCTAATAGTTTAAAGAGCATCTTAGCTGTTTCTGCTCTAGTAGCTGTTTTGTTTGGTAGGAATTTTTGATTTGGCATACCTTCAATAAGGCCTAATTCATAAGCACCTATTACCCCCTCAAGTGCCCACCCACTAATTTGATTGCCATCTTTAAATGGCATTTGGTTTGTTAGCGACACTTTATTACCTGTACTATACTGATATGCTCTTACTAACATCACTGCCATTTTCGCTCTTGAAATCTTCTTATTAGGTTTGAATAAATGGTCACTATAACCTGTAATTAAACCTAAAGTTTCAAGTTCATTCACATATCCAGCATACCAACTGTCTACTTTCACATCTTCAAATGTTCTTGCAGTATGATTTTCTTCAAGACCTAGCATGCGCCCTAACATCACTGCAAATTCTGCTCTTGTAATGGCTGCATGACCTGCAAATTGATTTTCTGTTTTACCACATAAGATATGTCTTGCTGCAAGGACTTCAATATATTCTTTTGCCCAGTCGTTTGCTTTCACATCTGTAAATGTTTTTTCATAAACCATTACAATATAAGTACCTGTTTGTTTCGCATTAAATTGTATTGTATCTGAAATAAGTTTACCACCAACATATTTAAACGTATTATTTGCCTCTACATAATATACGCCTACTTTACGGCTATCTTTAATTTGTGCTATTTCTTCTTTTGTTAAAGTAATTGTAGCTGTTTCCGATGCCTTAATCTCTTGTGGTTTACTAATTTGCATATAGCCATCTGGTATACTCATTTCAGCTGGTTTATTAGCTTCTGGTGCTATCTGCACTGGGCTAGAAGATGAACCTTTACTACTAGAATTATTACTAGAATTACTACCAGAAGATGAGCCTTGGTCTATTTGAGGCATTTCCCCAACTAAAATCGCTGTACCACCTGCTTTAGCAGCTGGTAAGCTTAGTGTGACAGTTTGTTTATCACTGACTGTATACGCCTTTTGACTATATAAATCATTAACTGTGCTATTTGCTTTAAATGGTACTGTTAAAGTTACTTCTTTTGCATCTTTTTGATTAACAAGCGTTACAAGTGTTTGATCGTTATAACTTCTTGAGAAAGCAATGAACCCTTCAGCGTTGCTACCTGCAAGTTTTTGACGTGTACCTTTTGCAAAGACTTTGCTATATGCTTTTCGGATACCCAGTACTTTTTGATAATGGGCTAAAATATCTTTCTCCCCTTCATCTAAGGTAAACTTCATATCATAACGGTTATCATATAGTGGATAAT
>CALGWE010000205.1:0-1552 GCA_937935915.1 uncultured Clostridia bacterium | reverse complement strand
GTAGAAAAAATAAGAAATAGATAGTAATAAAAGCTCAAGAAAAAGCTTGAGCTATAATGTTTTTAAAGTGACTTATTTAGCATTTCATAAAGAGCATTCTGCTTATCAGCAGAGGCTTTTTTTGTTTCTATCAAACTGTGGGTGTAAATATTAAGCGTTGTTTGGGCATCTTGGTGGCCTAATAAGTCTTGGACAGTTTTGATTGATTCACCACTTTCAATCATACGAGTGGCAAAAGTATGTCTGAGCCCATGAAAGTTGATGCCTTCATAAATAGTATTACCTTTAGCATCTATAATAGGATTGATTTTAGCTCTAGTGCAATTTCTACTATGATATTTCTGAACGTTTCTTGCAGTATGTACGGGGCCAAATTTAGTTACAACTATGTAGCAAAGAGATATTACTAAAACAACTAGGAGAAACAGCATGGAAAACAACACATCACAAAATATGCAAGGTCTTTGGATTGATCTTGACATTCTTAAGGATTCAAATTTATCACTTCAAGAAAAATTCATATTAGCAATCATTAAAGCTTTAGATAAAGGTAATGGTTGTTTCGCATCAAATAAATATTTTGCTGAACTACTACAAGTTACACATAAAAGAGTTAGTGATATTATTAGCTCATTAGTTACTAAAGAGTATGTAGTATCTGAAATTGAAAATTTCTATAAGCGTACGCTTAGAATAAATAAGAAAGAAACAATAAATGAAAAAGAAACTGAGCAATTGAAAGAGGAAGTTAAGCCTAAAGAGGCTAAACGAAAACCGATAATATGGAGAGGAATGGATCTAAGTACATGGAGTGAAGAAGCTATTGGGAGATTAAAAAAACGCTTTAAAGAGGTGGAAATACTTCTTTCAAGTGGAACAATAGATGAAAGTATTAAACCAGTATTTAGAACGAATGAAGAAATTTACTCTATATATAAAGAAGAACCTAGCGAATGGCAAGGGATAAATCAATTAGTATTAACAACTTAGGAGGATGATATGGCACGAATTAGCATTATCAATTAAAGATAGATTTAGAACATATGGCAAAGGCTAATTTTAGAACATTAAATGGTGAAATTAATAAAGCACTTGATTGGTATGTAAGGAGCAACTTAGGAGAAGTGATTGAACCTCAAAGAGAAACTTTAAGCACATCTACCCATATAATAGAACCTTTAAGTCATATTCAAACACAAGTACCAGTAACATCAATAAATATAAAAAAGAATACATATGATGAGATAGAAGAAGTTTAGCAGATAGTAGGATATTATGAAGTATTTTATTAAGATATAAGATTATGAAGAGGAGTTAAATGCTGTCGCAACTTGCGTTTTTTTTTTTTATTGAAAAATAAAAATCTGAATGTTAATATAATTAAGACAATTGTTAAATTCAAACTGATCAGTTTATAAAAGGAGTGAAATTATGACCAATTACTTTTATGAATTAACACAAACTGAAATGAAAGATTTAAACGGCGGCAAAGTAGAAATGACCGATATTCTTGAAAAAGTTTCACCACTTGAAGTAGGAAAAGCAATTTACC
>CALGWE010000204.1:0-1552 GCA_937935915.1 uncultured Clostridia bacterium | reverse complement strand
ACTTCATTTATTAATATTCCATGTTTTGAAGCTTCTTCTCCCACATTCACTTCAATTAAAATTTTTGTCACTACATTATGTTTAGCTGATTGCTTTTCAATTTCCTTAGCAAGCTTTAAACTATCTACTGAATGAATAAGCTTTGTTTTGCCCACAATGTATTTTACTTTATTCGTTTGTAAGTGTCCTATTAAATGCCAATTCACTGGTGCTTCTATCGCTTCGATTTTACCTACTAATTCTTGTACTTTATTTTCGCCAAAGTCACTGCAACCATAGCTTATAGCTTTTTCAATATCACTTGCTGGATAAGTTTTAGAGACTGCAATAAGCTGAATATCTTCTGGATTTCTTCCTGCACGTTTTGCAGCTAATGCGATGCGTTCCTTAATTTGTTCTAAGTTTTCTTTCATCATTTTAACCACCTACTCATTCTTAATTGTCATATCTTCTAAAAGCTGATTGATTTTAATATTCTTAGGATTTGAGATAATCTTATCCTTTTCCTTAAGTTGGCTACTTCCATTGTTTTTTATAAGGGCATAGTCTTCACTTTGCACATAAATATCAATTTTCTTGAACTGTGCGATTTGACCATTAATTACATATACCCCTTGAGCAGTTTCAAAGTCATCAATTGTATAAGTTCCACCACTTACTGGATTAATCAGTTTAGTACCTACTGTTAGTCCACTTAAGTTCCCCACATCTTGTAAGATATACATCATATCTTGCTTTTCGCTTTGTGGCTTAATTTCTACAAATTCTACAACTTCACCATTTTTACGCTGTACACCTATTTTATTATCCTTTTCAATCTTATATTCAACTGGTATTTTTAATAAACGTTGTTCAACAATGGCTTGCATTGGTATTTTTAAACCACTTTCATCTTTATTCCCAATGCTGAAATGTACTTGGCGTAATGTTAAGAATTCATCAATTTGCTCCTGTGTTTTAAATACGAGACGGAAACGATTGTTTTCTTGCTCTTTAGATACCAACTTGCAATTAATGCTGGCCCCATTTAAAGTATCAAAGGCTAAAGGATAATTATTGCCTTCTGTAAACATGCTATCTTTTTCACTGCTTACATAAGTGACAATATACCAAGTATTATCTAGAACAAGTTTATACACAGGTTCATCCTTTTCTACATAGGATTTAATAATATTTTGCGTTGCTGCCTTTTTAAAGATTTTATGGTATGTACTATAGTCTAACTTAGAAATACCCTCATAATTTAACTTTTCTTGTCCATCAACATTATAAGAAATGATTCCTGAAAGCGGCGTTTTTTGCACACTTTTATACTTTTCTAAGTCATTTGTAATATTATTTACTTTTTCACCTACACTGGTGTTCAATGCTTCTTGTTCTTTTGTATAAATGGCAGTTAAATCTTTTACGTTTTCATCTAGTTGTCCACGTAATGTATAAATATAATCTGTACTAGATGTATTAATGTTTTTATAATACTCTTGCATCTTTGCTTCAAATTCATTTGCAAGCACCGATACCTCGTCTTGGTAATATGAAATTTTCTTACGTC
>CALGWE010000203.1:0-17603 GCA_937935915.1 uncultured Clostridia bacterium | reverse complement strand
GAAGTAAATGAAATGCCACAAATGGTAAGAAAGTTCTTAGTTTAGGATGTTTTTGCCATGCATCTTATGCAAAACCAAGAGATTTTTGGATAAGATGTAAAAATAGGGAGTAGTAAAAGTGACAGAAGTAATGTATAATGGATATGCTAAATAAATATTAAAGGCATTTCCTAAAATGTCTTTCTAAAATATTAATAAGAGAAGTACTTTTGCCACATATAAAATAATATCAGTTTTGGTATTATGGCGATTTGTCGGCACTTATACAAAGAAGCAAACGTCTTTGGTAAGGCATGTACTTAGAGTCAGAAAAGGAGAATACAAATGACATTATTTGAACTTTGGAACAACTATGGCGAAGACGCTAAAGACAGATCAGTAGAAGAATACAAAAAAGTAGTAGAAAACTACTTAGGTAGAGAAAGAGATGTATACAACTACTTACTTTCACATACAGATGAAGTAGTAGAAGGCACAATCGCTGAACTTGGTAAACGTTTCAATATGAATGAAGTAGAATTCTTAGGATTCGTAGACGGTATCAACACAAGCTTAGTAAACGGGGAATATGACTTAACAGATTTCACAGGTGAAAGCAAAGTTAGACTTGAATTCGACCTTAAAAAATTATACTGGAACATGTTAGATGCTAAAGCTGAATGGCTTTATGGTTTACCACAATGGGAAACATTATTAACAGCAGAAGAAAGAGCTGAAGTTAAAAAATCATACAACCAAAGTAAAACAATCGTTAAAGCTAAAAAAGTTGGCCGTAACGAACCATGTCCATGCGGAAGTGGTAAAAAATACAAACAATGTTGTGGAAGATAACTGCTCGCTATGAGCAGTTATTTTTTAATAGAGAGTAGGAACTACTTATAATTTTATGAGGTAGGTTATAAGTAGGAAAATATGAAGGGAAGTGGAAAAATGGACATTAAATGGTCTTATTATTTAATTGCCCTAATTTATGTATTAGTCCTTGTGCTAAGATGCATCAATATGCAAAAAGCAGCTCAATTTAAAAAAGAACGTGGGACAGTCCTTAAGTTCTTTACTATTAAAAAAGATTTCTTTACAACTGTAGCAATTATTTGTAGCATTGTTGCCATTGGCATTAATGGTGCTGCTTTAATTGGTGGTAAAGCACTTAATGCAAATAGCATCATCATTACATTACTAGTGATTGGCTTTACTGCAGTGAATAGCTTTACATCTATTTTACTTGATGAAGAAAGTAAGTCCGTACTTTTCTATGGTTATACTATAGAAGAAGGGGAAGTAGAATCGCTTAAAGTAAAAGAAAAAAGTAATCGTACGATTTATGATATTACCTTTACAAAAGAAATAGATAGTTATAATTATGCTAAACTTATTGTATATGGTAATGAAAGAGCAAAATTAAAAGAAGCGTTTAATAGCTTCGTAAAAAAAGAAACAACACACAATGCTTAAATAAAAGCGGTGTGTTGTTTTTTTATTTTAAGTCCATATACGAAAAATATAATAAAGTTGAAAAAATATATACTATGGTATAATAAAAATGTAAAAAAATGTAATAAATATAGATGGCATGTATAACTAAATATTTTTACGTTTTTACATATGTTGTAGCAATTACAGTAATGTTTGCGGGTTTGAATGGATTCTATTACATATGGGAGTATATTTATCAGGAATAGCTGTAGTAGTATGCATTATGATGGCTTTAGCCAAAAGAACATTTACAATGTTAGAGCATTCATATAATTTAACAGATAAAGTACAAGGCTATTTAGAACGTAACTTAGAAACATCACAAATCGTAGGTGAGTCAATTGGTGTTGTGAATCAGACAATTACTGAAACACATCATGTCATTGAGGGTGTAGGTGAATCAATTGAAAATATTGCAGTAAGTTCAAATGATATCATTACAGTAGCCCAAGAAACAGAAGATATTGTTCAAGAAACAGTAGAGAAGATTAAAATTGCAGAAAAGCAAACAGTAGAGATTAATAAAATTAATCATGAGATTGTAGAAGTTACCAACCGTAATAAAGGAAGTTTAGAAAACTTCTTTGTAGTTATTGAAGAGATTAAAGAAAAAACAGATTATAGTAAGTTATGCATGCAGCGCCTTGAAGGCAAATTACAACATGTCAATGAAATATTAGGTCATATTGGAAAAATATCAGACCAAACAGAACTTTTAGCACTGAATGCTTCTATTGAGGCCGCTAGAAGTGGGGAGGCAGGCAGAGGTTTTGGTGTCATTGCAGAAGAAGTTAAAAAGTTAGCAGAGGAATCTGTTAACTATGGTAGTAGAGTAGAAGAAATTATCGAAACGGTGCGTAAGGATACTGTAGAAGTAGTAGAAGCTATTGAAGCAAATTATCAGGAAGTTGTTAAAAGCACTAAGTACATCAATGAAACAAATGAGAGTTTTGATTACTTCTTAGAAGTACAACAAAGTATGGCAAAACAAGTAAAAGCTATTTCAGAAGTTATGAATGAGTTTATACAAGATGCCGTACAAATGGAAAATGGGATCAAAGTGTTACTTTCTAAAAATGAGCATAATGCCAATGAGATTATTGAGATTAGAAAGTCTATTGAAGAGATTACAAATAAATCAAGAATCATTGGAGAAGAAATTAGTGAGGTGGCACTTCAAGCAGATAAGCTCATTGAACGTGGTGAAAACATCTAGTCTCAAAAAAATAAGAATTTTAGGCATTAAAGGGTCATAGCATTTAAGCTATGGCCTTTTTTGTGCATGAAAACTATGTAAGAAAATAATGTAGTCACATATGGACTGTGAGGAGAATAATATATAGGTGTACGAGGAAACTCGGGTAAAGGAAAAAAAGAAAAATACAGTAATATTCCTAATTTTAGAAAAAATATTTAAATTTTGGAATAATAGTGATAAAATGAGTGTGTAAACTGATGAAAGTTTATAATGCGATGAAGAGAGGGATTGGTATGGAAGATATTATTAAACAAATTGTCCAAATTGATTCTGTAGCGCTCAACACTAAGAAATTAAATGAAGAGAATCTAAAACTTAAGAGGGAGCAGTATGAAAAAGAAATAAGTGATTATAGGGATGAAGTCCTTACAAGAGCTTACAAAAGAGCAGACGAGCTGTACGAGCAAATTGTTAGTACGGGTGCCCAACAACACAATTTGGAAGAAGAGAAGTGTAAGAAGATAGCATTAGTTGTTGAAAATCATTACTTACAGATTGAAGAAACTTTACTAAGAAATACTTTTAATGAACTTTTTGGAGTGGAGGGATAATATGAACCCTTTCGCATCCTATCGGGCAATTAACACAAAGCTAAGTGCGAAACGCCGTACCTTTCTTTCAGATAGGGAATGGGAGAGGGCAGCGGAGTTTAAAACAGTGCCCCAAATGATAGAGTTTTTAAAGAAAAGAGAAGGTTATAGTGAAGCTTTTTCAAAATATAAACTAGAAGAATTCCACCGTGGTGACTTAGAGATTTTATTACAACGTTATATGGTAAATCAGATTGAATCCATATTACATTATTATTCTGGGAGTTATAAAGAATTTTTTAAAACCTTTTTAATGGAGTATGAGATTAATGACTTACAGCTTATTTTACGTGTCATTGCTAGAAATGAAGAAAAAGAAGGTATTGAAAAGTCTTTTATACACTCAGACCACTATGCACAGTGTAATTATGGGAAGCTTGTAAATAGCAAAAATGTGGCACAATTTATAGAGGCCCTTAAAGGCACAAGTTATTATGATGCACTTAAGACAATGGTGCAGGAAGATGTACATAAAAGAGAATTTCATATGGAAATGAAACTCTATATTTTGCTTTATAAGACGCTTATGGATAAGGCTAGTGGGCTAGAAGACATGGATCAAGAAGTGGCTAAGAAGATGATAGGGACTAAAGCAGATCTCATTAATATTCAATGGATTTTTAGAGCAACCAAGTACTATGTTATCAGTCCAGAGGAAATGCTGATTTATAGTTTGCCTTATGGCAATCGCTTGACCTATCAAAAGCTAAAGACACTTGCCTATAGCAAGAATTTAGAAGAACTTAAGAAACAAGCAGAGAAGTATATTTCTTATCCTTTGTTTGAAAAGGCTACAGAGGAATTCTTAGATCGTAATATTGATAAATATCTTTACGATTATATTAAGCGTTTTCCAAAGGAAGGAGAAGATATCGCACAGACCATTGCATATATTTACGCATTAGAGGTAGAAGTCAAGGATTTAACATCATTAACAGAAGGCATAAGATATACTTTGCCAGAAATTGAGCTAAGTAAGTATTTAGTTCATACCTTATAATGAGCGGAGGAAGCTACACATGGCTATTGAGAAGATGAAACTCTTAAATCTAGTCGGTTCGCTAGAGGAAGAAAATGCAATACTACAAGAGCTTGTTCTTTGCGAAAATGTTCACCTTAATTTAGAACATAGTGATGCATATGATAATAGTTATATTATGCATGAATATGAAGCCATGATGCCTAGCGGCGCAGTCATAAAACGGGAGGAGAATTATTCTGAAATCCAAAGTAAGCTGAGTGAAACAGTAAGTCAAGTGGATAGAATGAGTAATGATTTAGGACTTCAAATAAGAGTCGCTAAAGCGGGCATTAAGGCTTATACAAAAGAGCAGGCCATCAGTGATTTAAAAATGCTTCAGGAGAAAATAGGACCTAGTCTTGAAGCGATAAATGAAAAGAAAGCAAAGCTCAAAGAGCTAAAAGCCCTTGATCAAACGCTGAGTTATATTACTGAGGACATTGATTTTAGTGAGCTTAATAAACTGAGTTATTTTAAATATGAGATAGGGACACTATCGAGAGATAATCGTGTACATATTCGAAAAAACTATGAAAATATCAGTGCTTTAATATTTGAGATTGGGGAGATTGAGGCTTCTAGTGAAGATATTTATATTATCTTCTATCTAGCTGAATTCAAAGATGAGACCCAGCGTATCCTCAAATCCCTTAACTGGAATAAACTAGATATTCAAATTGAAATGAAGGGCAATGTGGAAAAGACTAGAAGTGATATTGCAAGTAAGATTAGTGTATTTACCAAACAAATTGAACGTCTTGAAAAAGATGTCATGGAAAATAAAAATGAAGCCAGTAGCATTTTAGATAGGGTTTATACAAGGATGCAATTAGAAATCAAAGTATGTACTTTAAAAGAACAGATTTTTAGAGGCAATAATGTATTTGTACTAAGTGCATGGATTAGGGAAAGAGATTACGATGTTTTAGAAGAACGTATTGCAGCCATTACAGATAAATATGTTATGCTCCAAAAGAATCCAAAGGAATTAGGGGAGCAGGTAATTCCACCAACCGAGCTTAAAAACAATTGGTTCTTTAAACCTTTTGAAATGATTGTGAAGCTATATGGTTTACCTACTTATAACGAAATTGACCCAACCCCATTTTTAGCAATTACATTTTGTCTCATGTTTGGCATTATGTTTGGGGATATAGGACAAGGTGGTGTTTATTTCTTGGCAGGGGTATTGCTTGCAAGCAAAATGCCTGTGCCAGCAGGAATTTTAAAACGATTAGGTGGTACATCTATGATTTTTGGGCTTGTATATGGTAGTATCTTTGGGCTTGAAGATATTCCGGTCATTAAAGATATTGCCCTTGTACATGGGGGACCACTTAATACCACCAATATTATGCCGATCTTACTTGCCGGTGTAGCCTTTGGTGTGGCAGTACTGACTGTATCCTTTGGCATTGGCATTATTAACTGCCTTAGAAGAAGGGATATTGAAGGGGCTTTATTTGGTAAGAATGGTGTAGCAGGTTATTTGTTCTTTATGGGATTTATCTGCAGTGCTTTATGTATTGTAAAGGCTATTCCAGTTTCTGTAATTGTACCTATCGTAGTCATGATTTTAATGATGGCAATGATGGTACTTAAGGAGCCACTGGCACATTTAGTGGAAGGGGAGAAGCCACTGATTAAAGGAGAGAGAAGTGCTTACTTTGTAGAAAGCGGTTTTGAAGGATTTGAAACTTTATTATCTACACTTAGTAATTCTATTTCCTTCATCCGTGTAGGTGCGTTTGCATTAAACCATGCAGGCCTTTTCCTAGCCTTTTCAGTAATGGCAGGGCTTGTACCTTATATATGGGCTAAGCTTTTAATTATTATTTTAGGAAATGTTCTTATTTTAACACTTGAGGGCTTAGTTGTATTTATTCAAGGTTTAAGACTTCAGTATTATGAAATGTTTAGCAAATATTTCGGTGGAGATGGCATTGCTTATGCCCCACTTAAAATAGAAGAAAAGTAAAAATAAAAGAATACATTTAAGAATGAGAGAGGATGAAATAAAATGATGCAATTAACAGTTTTATTAGCTGCAGTAGTAGCAGTGGGAACAATTCTTTATGGTGTGAAGTTAACAAAGTCTCAAAAGAAGGCAGGTAACTTAAGAAATATGATGCTCACATCAGTTGGTTTATTTGGTGCAATGATTGTAGGGTTTGTGATTTGTGGCACAGGAAATCTTATGGCAGCAGAAGCTGCAGCTGAAACAGCTGGTGCAGCACTTTCATTTGGTGATGGTTTAAAATATGTGGCAGCTTCTCTTAGTACAGGGCTTGCAACTATCGGTACAGGTCGCGCTGTAGGTTCAGTTGGTGCTTCAGCTATCGGTGCCGTATCAGAGGATTCAACGATATTAGGTAAAACATTAATCTTCGTAGGTATGGCAGAAGGTATTGCAATCTACGGTATGATTATTTCTATTCTTATTCTTTTCATCTAGTACAAAGAAAGATGGGAGGAGGTAGCTATGAAGTCATTTTTATTAAGTGATAACCATGATACATGGGTAGGAATGAGACTTGCAGGCATTGATGGGGTTATTCTTCATGAGAGAGAACAAGTGTTAGAGGCTTTTAAGTCAGCTACCATGAATCCAGAAGTGGGGATTATTTTACTCACAGAAAAGATTGTAGACATGGTGCAAGATGAAGTCATGGACTACAAAATCAAAAATAAAAAGCCATTAATTATAGAAATTCCGGATAGACATGGGACAACAAGAGGGACTGATGTAATTACAAATTATATCAGAGAGTCTGTGGGCATCCGTATATAGAGCATATAGAGGTGAATGTATATGGTTACAATCGAACAAAAATTAACCTTATTTTCAAAGCTCTTAAGTCAAGAACTCAAAGAAGAAGTCAGCCAAAAAACAATGGAACTTGAAAAAGAGTATGAGGGGAAAATTGCTGAGAGTAAATACAAAATAGATAGAGAGGCAGCAGATATTATTGATAATGCTAGAAAAAGAGCTGAAGCTAAAAAGATTGAGCTCATTAGTAAAGGCAAGATGAGTAGTAAGAAAGAAACTATGCTGACTACAGAAAAAGTCGTCGTACGTTTTACAGAAGCATTAATTGAACGTGCTAGAGCTTTCGTAGATAAGCCAGTTTATGAAACTTATTTAAAACATACAGTGGCTCAGTTAGAGGAGCTTAAGGATTATGCCAATCCACTGGTGATTTATATGCAGGAGAAGGACATTGCAAGGCATAAAGATTTTATTGAAAAAGAACTTATTAAAATAGGGGTCCAAAAGGAACAATTAGAATTTGAAAAAGCTGAAAGGGATATAATTGGGGGACTTATTATAGCTGACCCTACTCTTAATATGAAGATTGATATGAGTATGCAAAATATCATCGAAGAATCTAAAGATCGTATTGTGGAAATTGTAACAGGTGCTTTAGGAGAGGTGGGTGAAGAGATTGAATAATTATGGAATCGTACAACTCATTAATGGACCTGTTGTAAAGGGTAGTGGGATGTCAAACTTTAAAGTTAATGAAATGGTGACAGTAGGGGACAGACAGCTTATTGGTGAAGTCGTTTCTTTAGATGGAGATATTGCGACAGTACAGGTTTACGAAGAAACAGAAGGCCTTAAAGCTGGAGAACAAATTATTTCCACAGGCGCACCGCTTTCATTAACATTAGGGCCTGGTATGCTTAGTAATATGTTTGATGGGATTCAAAGGCCACTTAAAAAGATTCAATCTCTCTCAGCTGACTTCATCCCAGAAGGCATCGGCCTTTTGAGCCTAGATGAAGAGAAGGAATGGGAGGTTGAAATGCTTGTTAAGGAAGGAGATTTCTTACCTGGCGGATTTGTTTATGGGCAAGTACAAGAAACGCAAAGTATCTTGCATAAGCTTTTAGTGCCACCTTATGTGAAAGGAACTATTGTAGAAGTGAGACCAAATGGCAAATACCGCATTAATGATACGGTAGCCGTTATTGAAACACCAAGTGGGGCAAGGGTGAATTTAACCCTTGTCCAAAAATGGCCAGTTAGAAAACCTCGTCCTATTGCAGAACGTATTCCGATTTATAAACCACTTGTCACAGGACAACGTGTCATTGATACTTTCTTCCCTATTGCAAAAGGGGGAACAGTAGGACTTCCAGGAGGATTTGGAACAGGTAAGACGGTGACACAGCATCAACTGGCTAAGTGGAGTGATGCAGATATTATTGTTTACATTGGATGTGGGGAACGTGGTAATGAGATGACCAACGTACTTGAGGAGTTCCCGGCCCTCATTGACCCACGTACTAATAGACCTTTGATGGAGCGAACAATCCTCATTGCCAATACCTCTAATATGCCAGTTGCCGCTCGTGAAGCCAGCATTTATACAGGGATTACTATGGCAGAATACTTTAGAGATATGGGTTATGATGTCGCCATTATGGCAGATTCTACCTCTAGATGGGCAGAAGCCTTACGTGAAATCTCTGGACGACTTGAAGAAATGCCAGCAGAAGAAGGGTATCCAGCTTATTTACCATCTAGGCTTGCACAGTTTTATGAAAGAGCAGGCTGTGTCCATACATTAGGCGGGGATGAAGCGTCTGTTACAATCATTGGGGCTGTTTCTCCAGCTGGTGGGGATTTCTCAGAACCTGTTACTGAAAATACTAAGCGTTTCGTAAGTGCCTTCTTAGCACTGGACAAAAAGCTTGCTTATGCAAGACACTATCCATCTATTAACTACCTCACAAGTTATAGTAGTTATGTTGCGCTTCTTGGTGATTGGTATAGAGAAAATGTGGCCCCAGATATGTTAGAGCTTCGTGGTAAGATGGTCAGACTCTTACAAGAAGAAGAGAAGCTAAATGAAATCGTCCAATTAGTTGGTGAAGATGTACTGCCTAATGATCAGTGTCTCGTTCTTGAGATTGCAAGAACTATTAAAAAAGGCTTCTTACAACAAAATGCCCTTCATCAAAACGATACATACGTATCTTTAGAGAAACAATATAAGATGTTACACGTTATAGATGATTTATATGAGAATGCTTTAAAATGCGTGAAAATGGGTATTCCTATTTCGACTATTCGTAAAGAACCAGTTTTTGAAGATGTCATTAAGATGAAATATGATGTGCCAAATGACAATATTGGGATGCTGGATGACTTACGTATAAAGATCGTAAATGCCTATAAAGCACTGATGGAAAAATATCAATAAAGGAAGGAAGCGTAAAATGAGAAAAGAATACTTAAAACTTGATAAAGTAGAAGGACCCCTCATTGTTCTTTCCAATATTGAGGGCGTAGCCTATGATGAAATTGTTAATATTAAATTAAATAACGGAGAAATGCGAAAAGGCAAAGTGATTAAAGTAGATGGCAAAAGCGTAGTTGTTCAAGTCTTTGAAGGCACCACAGGTATTTCTACGAATAATGCAGCCGTTAAATTTACTGGAGAGCCACTTAAATTGCCACTTTCAAAAGAAATATTAGGACGTTGTTTTAATGGGATTGGAGAGCCAGTGGATGGGGCTTATCAAATTATTTCAAAAAATAAATATAATGTTAATGGTAGACCGATTAATCCAGTAGCCCGTCGTTATCCTAGAAACTTCATTCAAACAGGCATTTCAGCCATTGATGCCCTGATGACACTAATTCGTGGACAAAAGCTACCTATTTTCTCTGGAAATGGTATTGCCCACAATGAATTAGCTGTACAAATCGTGAAACAAGCTAAAATCGAAGGAGCTAATGCAGATAACTTCGCTGTAGTATTTGGGGCAATGGGGGTGCGACATGATGATGCCGCTTATTTCACCAGAAGCTTTGAGGCAGCAGGAGTTCTAGATCACGTTGTCATGTATCTGAACTTAGCTGATGACCCTATTACAGAGAGAATTTCTACACCTCGTTGTGCCTTAACAGCAGCAGAATACTTAGCTTTTGAACAAAATATGCATGTTCTCGTAGTACTGACGGATATGACTAGTTATTCAGAAGCTTTACGTGAAATGTCTTCAACGAGAGGGGAAGTACCTTCTCGTAAAGGTTATCCAGGTTATCTCTATAGTGACTTATCGACGATTTATGAACGTGCAGGAATGCTAGAAGGCAAAGAAGGTTCTATTACATTGATTCCAATTTTAACTATGCCAAATGATGATATTACTCACCCAATTCCTGACCTTACAGGTTTCATTACAGAGGGGCAAATCGTTTTAAACCGTGAGCTCAATCAAAAGGGTATTTATCCACCAATTGATATCCTCCCATCTCTTTCTCGTCTGATGAAAGATGGTATCGGTGAAGGCTATACAAGAGCAGACCATGCAGACTTATCCAATCAAATCTTCTCCTCTTATTCCCATGTACAGGACGTAAGGTCACTCGCACAAATCATTGGGGAAGATGATTTAGGAGAAGTGGATAAGCTTTACTTAAAATTTGGTCGCGCCTTTGAAGAAAACTTCGTGGCACAAGGGGCTACGGAAAATAGAAGTATGGTTGAAACATTGGAGCTTGGCTGGAAGATCTTATCCATCTTACCAAAATCAGAATTAGACCGTTTAGACCCAGCACTCATTGCAAGGCACTATAAAGGAAAAAAGGACTGATGAATTATGGCTGTTCTTATTGCACCAACCAAATCAAACCTGATTAAAGCCAAGTCTTCCTTAGAACTTTCTAATAAAGGCTTCGAGCTTTTGGATAAGAAAAGAAATGTTTTAATCAAAGAGATGATGAATCTGGTAGAACGTGCTAAAACCATACAAGGCAGTATTTATACCACCATTCAAGAAGCTTATGATTATCTGCAACAAGTTAATGTGAGTATGGGCATTCAAAATGTAGAAAACCTCGCAAAGAGTATTCCAAAGGATGAAGAATTTGAGATTCTCTTAAAAAGTGTCATGGGCGTAGATATTCCAACTATCAAATATGATAAGAAGGAGATTACGCCAAGCTACGGTTTTCACAATAGTACATTGGTATTAGATGCTGCAGCTGAGAAGTTTCGAACAGTACGTTATATGATGTATGAGCTGGCGGAAATAGATAACTGTATCTTTAAACTAGCGAAAGAAATTCAAAAAACGCAAAAACGTACAAATGCTTTGCAGCACATTCAAATTCCTAAATATAAGGAACAAGTGAAATATATCCAAGAAGCGTTAGAAGAAAAAGAACGTGAAGATTTCTTTAGACTAAAACGTGTAAAGGGAAAAAACGGTTAAAGATAATAGTGGAAGCAGATATGTAAACAAAAAATAAACGAAGCATATTTGGAATATATGCAATCCATAAAAAAGTTATAAATTAAATTGTTTAATTTGTGCATATATACTGGTATCATTTTTACTTTGAGTTGCATAGAATGTAACATATATTGGAAACAAAAGTTTAAAAATACGCTTGCAAAAAAAGTAGAAAATGATATAATAAAAACAAGTTAAGAGAGCGGCAAGTTAATAAATACTTGCGCCGTAGGAGATAACCTGGGGTGTACGACAACCTGTTATTTTGAACCTACAAATTGTGCACGGGAGTCTGATTTCCCATGCGTGCTATGCTAGGCCGCAACATAATTCCCTTTGGGCAGCGGAAAGCAGAATACGCAAGAAGGACACCCACCTAGACGAGTCTAGGGCGTCAAAATTGCAGGACCGGCATTTTGGGAATCCATTTAAAAGCATCAACTTTTAGGAGTTGATGCTTTTTTCGTATATACATAAAAATACTAGGGGGGATACAGATGATTTATCGTGTGGCGCAATTTATAGCAGCTGTAACGGCTAAAATGACAGAAGATGATATTTCTTATGTTAAGGGGCTTTTAAATGAAAAAGAACAAGCATTATTTTTTCAGCTCAGGATATATGAGCAAGCACATTGTTTAAAGGTCGCAAGAAATATGGATGCACAAAGCAGCAATTTTAATATAAAAGAGAGATGGGAACTAAGTCGTATAGCTTTACTCCATGATATTGGTAAAATTAAATATCCTTTAAATCCTATAGAAAAAAGTATTATCGTTGTATTAAACAAGCTTACTAAGGGCAAAATCAAAAAGGTGACATGGCTTAAAATGGTAAAATGCTATTATACCCATGCACAGATTGGTGCAGAGTTATTAAAAGAAATTGGTACTTATGATGCAGCTTTTATAGAAGCCATTAGGTCCCATCATGATATGAATATTACAAGTGAGAAGATTAGCTTACTTCAAAGATGTGATAACGCCGCTTAATAGGGCTTGAAAAAATAGCTTGTTTGCCATTGCAAATCATTCGCAATAAGTATATAATGGAATGCAGATGCAAATGATTTGCAAAGGGAGGAAAAGCGGAAATGGATCTTTTAATAGACATTGTAATGGATGCAGTATTAGACAGTTTAAAAATCGTACCATTTTTATTCTTAGTTTATTTACTCATTAATTATTTAGAACAAAATAAAAACAATACGACGTATAGCAATTTAATTGGAAAGAAAGGCGTAGGGCCTATCATCGGAAGTTTGATCGGATGTTTACCACAGTGTGGTTTTTCGGTAGTAGGTGCCAATTTATATAGCAAACGTTTAATTAGTTTAGGGACATTAATGGCTATTTTCATTTCTACATCAGATGAAGCGATCCCTATTTTATTAGCTAATCCAAGTATGTTAAAAGAAGTAGGATTAGTGCTTGCAGTAAAAGTTGTATTAGCCATTATCATTGGCATCGTATTAGATTTCGTGATTGGGCGTAAAGGAGCAGAGGCAAAAACTGCGGATATGGAAAATGCAGTGAAACATGCACAGTGTACAGATAGCTGCTGTAGTGGGCATAAAGAAAGCATTTGGAAGAGTACACTCGTACATACTTTCAAAGTTTTTATGTATATATTAGTGATTAACCTCGTACTTAATGGTATAATTGAATGCATAGGCGAAGAGACATTAGGAAAAATCTTATTAACGAATAGTGTATGGCAGCCAGCACTTGCCGCATTAGTTGGACTTATTCCAAACTGTGCAGCTTCTATTATACTTACAGAAATGTACGTAGCAGGTACTTTAAGCTTTGGCGCATTAATTGCAGGTTTAAGTACAGGTGCAGGTATTGGTCTTGTAGTATTATTTAAAGCCAATAAGCATTTAAAAGAGAATTTAAAAATTGTTGGTCTTTTATATTTACTAGGAACAGTGGCAGGGATGCTCATACAACTCGTGATTTAAGTTGAATGAAAAGAGGGGGTTAAAATGGACGAAGATATTTTGGTGCATTTAGGGATCAAGGTAACAAAACAACGTAAAATTATCATGGCTATTTTAGAGGGGGCCACACAGCCACTTACAGCTGATGAGATTTACGAGAGAGTAGAAGATAAGGACACCATTAATTATTCAACTGTTTATAGAACCCTTAGTACCTTAAGTGAAAAAGGTGCTGTGAGCAAGGCAGGAGAGCCAGGTGGCAAAATGTACTTCCAGCTCAAACAGCATCATCATGAACATGAATTAGAATGCGTAGAATGCCATAAGCATATTACAATTGAACAATGTCCTTTAGAAGCATTTAGTCGCATACTTGGCAAGGAAACAGGATTTGTGATTACAGAACATCATCTACAAATCAAAGGAATTTGTCCAGACTGTGCTAAAAGACATAAATAATGAGAAGGTGCACCTAGTAGTGATACTAGCTGCACCTTTTTGGTGTAAGAGAAAAAACGTTTTAAGGAGAAAGAACATGCAACAAGTAGACTTATTAAAAGAAGCACCAAAGAAATTATTCTTTAGATATTTAGTGCCGTCTATTAGTGCCACTTTGGTGACTTCCATTTATGTACTTGCAGATACGATTATGATTGGGCAAGGCATAGGGGCAGATGGCATTGCAGCGCTGAATTATATATTACCCATATTTAACTTATTTTTTGGAACAGGTTTATTATTAGGTGTAGGTGGCGGCGTTTTAATGTCTGTGGCCAATGGAAGTGGCAATAAAGAGCTGGGAAATACTTATTTTACAAGCTCTGTCATATGGGGCGCTATTATAGGGCTCATTTATATGATATTAGGTAGTGTATT
This sequence comes from uncultured Clostridia bacterium, assembly GCA_937935915.1. Classification (GTDB taxonomy): domain Bacteria; phylum Bacillota; class Clostridia; order Lachnospirales; family Cellulosilyticaceae; genus Cellulosilyticum. The sequence goes on along the minus strand of CALGWE010000203.1, from coordinate 3,186 downwards.
TTTAAAGCCAATTGGCTATATGCTAGGTAGTGATGCAAGTAATATTCACTTATTTACAAGTTATGGGCGTTACTTGATTGGTTTTGCACCAGTCTTTATATTCTCAAGTTTATTACAAGCCTTTGTAAGAAATGATCATGCCCCTAAACGTGCTATGGTAGCCGTTATTTCTGGTGGGGTAATGAATATTATTTTAGATTATATCTTTATTTTCATCTTTAAAATGGGAATGATGGGTGGTGCTATTGCCACAGTATTAGGTTCAGTGACCTCAGTTACTATTTTATTAACCCATTTTATATCTCAGCAAAATACAATGCGTTTCGTAAAGATAAAATCACCATTTAAAATACTAGTAAGTACATTGCATAGTGGTTTCCCGAGTTTTTTAATTGAAATGGCCAGTGGCATTGTGGTGCTGATCTTTAATCTACAATTACTCAAATATGTAGGGCAAAATGGCGTTGTAGTCTATAGCATTATTGCCAATACAGCTATTGTGGCCATGTCATTATTTAATGGGGTGTCTCAAGGGGCACAGCCAATTATGGCCACAAACTATGGGGCGAAGCAGATGGAGCGTGTCATAGAGGTACGTAGATTAGCAGTGATGACAGCTATGCTCATAGGTGGGATTATCTTTGCGTTAGGTGCTTTATTCCCACAAATAGCAGTGAATGCCTTTGTGAAGCCAACGCCTGAGATTACACAAATGGCAAGCAGCGCTATTCGCATTTACTTTACAGCATTTATTGTGATGAGTTTAAATATTGTATATAGTACCTATTTCCAATCTGTACTAAAGGCTAACTTATCTATGATTATTTGCCTCTTACGTGGGGTGATTATCAGTATTGTATTAGTTTTAGTCTTACCACAATTTTGGGGTGTTACAGGGATTTGGCTTGTAATGCCAATTACAGAGCTAGTGACAGCAATGATTGCTTTGGCACTTGTGAAATATACTAAGATTTAGTGAGAAGAAAAATAAATAATATCCATTAAGGGAGTGTTACCAAGTGATTGGAACACTCTCTTTTGATGTATTTAAGAGGAAACTTAAGCTTTACGATAGGGTCTATGATAAATAGAAAAGAATTTAAATTTAGATTGTGCAATCCAATTCATATTGAGCATGAATTTAAATAAGTTAAAGGAATAATTTTGTGTGACAAGAATTTGCTTATTTGGGGTGGTAAGAGCAGTTTGATGCTTCATGGCATCTGTTAAGGCATCTAAGCCTTCATAAATAGGGCGTTGCATTTTTGCTTCTCGTGGCACATTGAGGGTTCCACCCAACATGGCACCGCTGCCAACGCCTAAGCCACCACACCAAGTAAAGCCTACCCGTTTTGCAAAATGCTTAAGAATATCTAGGGCAATGGTATTTTGATAGCCCCCTAAGAAACCACAGTTTACAAAGCCATAGATTTTAAGTGGATGGGTGACTTCATGAGGATGGGCTTTTATATAACCCTCAAATTGTTCAAGATAATCTAAGACGCATGAAGGAAAGTTATCAACATAAAGTGGTGCGACAAAAACTAAGACATCAGCTTTTAAGGCCTCCTTATAGTGAGACTGAAAGCCATAGGTGCGGTAAAGCCCTAAAACGTGGACATCGCTGATTGCATCATAGGTTGTTTCAAGCTGCCCCGTGAAATATTGAATCATTTTATAAGAGCAACTTTGGGTATTAGGACGTGGACTACCATTAATAAAAATAAGTGAACGTGACATAGAAAAGCTCCTTTCAATTAACAAATTTGTTCTTTAATAGAATGCATAATAGATTCGACTTCATTAGGACTGGTGCAAAAGAAAACAGCTGGGTCTTCAATACCAAAGTTAGTGGCATTGGCTTTAGTGAGTTTAAGGAAAGTTTCTTTTTCTTCAGGAAGGAGATTCTCATTGTAGGCTAAGATAATTTGTTTGGCGAGATGTTTATAACGCATTTCATGGTGCATTTCATTTTTGTATTTTCTAAAGAAAGGTAAGATATTTGGAATGACGCGATCTAGGATGCGTTTCGTAGTGGCACTATAACAGCCGTAGTGAATATTAGAGACTAAGATGACATAATCACTTTGGACAAAGCATGGATTGGTTTGTGAAATGAGGTCATTTTGAATGATACATTTGCCAGGGGTTTTGGTCCAACAGCCAAAGCAGCCGATGCAAGGTTTAATGGCCTCTTTATTAAGTCCCATTAAAGTAAAATCAGGAGAAGTAAAATGACTAGCAAGTGCCTTATTAATAGCAGAAGATAAGGGTGAATCATTTTGCATTTCATAAAAAATAGTAGTATGCATGATAAAAACTCCTTTCAATGTTTACAGTGTCAACTTGGTTTTTATTATAAAGTCCAATGTTTACACTGTCAACATTTTGTGTTAAAATTTTTATAACAAAATTAAAGGAGAAAGCTATGGAGAAAGAAAGTTATCATCACGGCGCTTTACGAGAAGCATTGATTGAAAAGGGCATTGAGCTCATAAGAGAAGAAGGTGTTGAGAAATTTTCACTCAGAAAAGTGGCAAACCTATGTGGGGTCAGTCATACAGCACCTTATAAACATTTTAAGAATAAAGAGGAGCTAATAGATGACATTACAACTTATGTATTAGAGGACTTTGGCGAAGAAATTAGAGTAGTGGCACAGCAAAATCCAGGAGAAAACTGCTTATTAGAAATAGGAAAACATTATGTCACTTATATGCTAGAGCATAAAGATTATTTCTACTTTATGTTCCAAAGTACAATTAAACCAAAGGTTGCAATAAAAGGTGATGAAGTGATTTATGATAAGATTAATCCTTATGGCGTATTTGATGAAGTGGCTTCCAAGTTTCTAGCAGAGCAGTATCCAGATAAAGCGCAGCGTAATTTGTTAGTAGTTAGTTTATGGAGCATGGTACATGGCATTGCCCACTTACTCATTAGTGGCATTTTAGAAACAGATGAGGCTTATGAGATATTAACAGAGAAAATACTTACGGTAATATGTCTCCCAGAGAAGGCATAGGCAGACAAAAGACAGTACTATGAAGTGGTTTAGCATTTCATCGTACTGTTTTTATATGTTTAGATTTTCTAATATAAGCTTAGGCTTAGAGGCAGTAATACATTGTGTTTCAAGGGATAATAAAGTTGTATGAAAATATGGAAAATATTTACAAAAAGTAT
>CALGWE010000202.1:0-10233 GCA_937935915.1 uncultured Clostridia bacterium | reverse complement strand
ATGGACAGGCTGCTATAGTAGGTGGTATTTTAGTGGAGAAAAAAGTCATTTTCACTAAGATGAATAAAAAAATGGCCTTTTTAACATTAGAAGATACAGTGGGTACTATGGAAGTTATCGTATTCCCAAACTTATATGAAAAATTTGCAAGGATTAATGAAGAACGTGTGTTCATCGTCAAAGGACGTGTGTCTATCAAGGAAGAAACAAATGCAGTAATCCTTGTCGATGATTTAACAACTTTAGAGAATATTCTAAACCCTGGATGCGATGAACCCCATATTTTACTACGTTTAGAGGAGGGGCAAAGAACACCTGAAATACGTAATGGGTTACTAAATATCTTCTTAAATTATGCAGGTAGCACAAAAATAATTGTGGAAAATGTCGAAAATGGAGAAAGGAAACCGTTTCCACCTAAGTATAATGTTACAGTTTGTGATACTCTAATTAGAGAAATAGCCGATTTAATTGGAGAAAACAATATTATTGTTAATAAATAGTCAAAAACTATTGCCATTTAGCCTTGTTTTAAGTAAAATAAAGTTGGTTATAGGCATGATGAGCCTATAATAGCTAGATGAGTTAAGTGGAATTTCAATTTAAAAAATTGAGATAGTTCAGTTGATAAAAAGTAGTTAGCAAATCAATAAACAACCATAAGGGGGTTATTTCATGAGTAATAAAGTAAAAACAATTGGTGTTTTAACAAGTGGTGGTGACGCACCAGGTATGAACGCAGCAATTCGTTCAGTTGTTCGTGTAGCTACAGCACGTGGCTTAAAAGTAATGGGCATTAATAAAGGATACAATGGTTTACTTTCAGGTGACGTTGTAGAATTAACACCAAGAAGCGTATCTGATATCGTTCAAAGAGGTGGAACAATCCTCCAAACAGCACGTTGTCTTGAATTCATCAAACCAGAAGGACAAGCTCGTGGTGCTGAAATGTGTAAGGTGTTCGGAATAGATGGACTTGTTGTAATCGGTGGAGACGGTTCATTCCAAGGTGCAGAGAAACTTGCTAACTTAGGAATTAACACAATCGGTATCCCAGGAACAATTGACCTTGATATCGCTTGTACAGAATATACAATCGGTTTTGATACAGCTGTTAACACAGCTATGGATGCAATCAACAAAATCCGTGATACATCTACATCTCACCAAAGATGTTCTATCGTAGAAGTAATGGGTAGAAATGCTGGTTACATCGCATTATGGTGTGCAATCAGTTCAGGTGCTGAAATGGTACTTATCCCAGAAAAAGAAAGACCATCTGATGAAGAAATCATCAAAACTATTCTTGAAAACAAACAAAATGGTAAAAAACATTGCATGATTATCGTTGCTGAAGGTATCGGTGGATCAGAAGCTCTTGCTAAAAAAGTAGAAGAAGTAACTGGTATCGAAACTCGTGCAACTATCTTAGGACACCTTCAAAGAGGTGGATCACCAACAGCTGTTGACCGTGTACATGCGGCTATGATGGGTGCTAAAGCAGTAGATTTATTATGCGAAGGTAAAGCTAAACGTGTTGTATCTTACGTTAAAGGTGAATATGTAGATTACGATATCAATGAAGCGCTTCAAATGAAGAAAAACATTGATGAGTACATGTACGAAGTTAGTAGCTTATTAGTATAAGTCATAGATGATTAAAGGAGCCGATAAGGCTCCTTTTTTTAGTGAAAAATACCTATTAATTATGAAGAAGCTCAGTGGGAAAGGCTAGAAATTTTACGATGAATCATATACAATAGGGTTTATCAAAGGTTTTTAAGGAGAGAAAAGATGAAACAGCACGAAAATCTTAGATTTTTAAAGAAGCATCGATGTAATGCGATTACAACGTATTTAGGACCATCTCAAGTACTTGTTGTGGGTTTCATGTTAGTGATTTTGCTTGCAACACTGGTGTTGATGTTACCTATAAGTAGCAAGGAAGGAGTGCACACGCCTTTTATACAGGCTTTATTTACAGCTACATCTGCAGTTTGTGTAACAGGGCTTACAGTGGTGAATACAACGGCCCATTGGTCTATTTTTGGTAAGTTTATTATTATACTTTGTATACAAGTGGGCGGCCTTGGATTTATGACTTTAGTAAGTATGATTTTCATTTTATTAGGTCGTAAAATTACATTACGTAATCGTATGATTATGCAAGAGGCCTTTAATTTTAATACAACTGCTGGGATTGTTAAATTTACAAGATATGTTGTAAAAGGCACATTTTTTGTAGAGGGGATAGGTGCTATTTTACTTGCCCTTGCCTTTATTCCAGAGTATGGATTTGTAAAAGGAATTGTCTTTGGAATCTTCCATTCTATCTCAGCATTTTGTAATGCAGGCTTTGATATATTAGGAGAAGGTGGTTTGGCGGCTTATCGCGGACATACTTTAATTAATTTTACCCTTATGGCCCTTATTATTATAGGGGGGTTAGGATTTGCCGTATGGGTAGATACTTATAATGCCATTATGTTTAAATTGAAAGCAAAAGAACACATGTCATGGAAACGTGCTTTTCATAAGATGAGTGTCCATAGTAGATTAGTATGGATTATTACAGTGGCCTTATTATTGGGTGGTTTTGTATTCTTCTTTTTTGCAGAGCTTAATAATCCAGCTACATTTGGCGGCCTATCTTTCAAAGAGAAGCTTTATACAGCCATGTTCCAATCTGTTACAACTCGTACAGCAGGATTTAATACATTGCCATTAGGTGAAATGACAGATGCATCTAAGCTGATGACGATTTTACTCATGTTTATAGGTGGTTCGCCAGCGGGCACAGCAGGTGGGATTAAAACGGTAACAATGGGTGTACTTATTTTATGTACACTTTCTACTTTAAAGGGATTAGATGAAACGATTATTTTTAAACGTAGAATTCCAAAAGACATTATTAGACGTGCCTTAGCCATTATTATGATTGCCATAGGTGTGATTGTGTCTATGCTAATTATTTTAACTTTTACAGAAGACCTTAATTTCTTAGATCTTCTTTATGAAGTAGTTTCAGCTACAGCCACAGTAGGGATTACAGTGGGAATTACAGCAAAACTGAGTCTCATTGGTAAGATTATTATTATTATTGCCATGTTTATTGGACGTTTAGGACCAGTCACAATTGCAGTGGCACTGATGATTAAACAAGATAAAAATAAAACAATTATACAATATCCAGAAGAAAAGATTATGGTTGGATAGAGGAGGAGATTAGATGAGCGTGAAACAATATGTTGTATTTGGTGCAGGTAGATTTGGGCGTAGTGTCGCATTAGCACTCTCTGAATCTGGTTACGAAGTCATGGTAGTGGATGAAAAAGAAGAGTTAGTACAGGAGATTGCCCCTTTTGTTACGAATGCAGTAAAAGCAGAAGCAACAGATCCAGATGTTTTAAAAGAACTTGGGATTCGTAACTTCGATGTAGCTATTGTAGCTATTGGGAAGGATATGCAATCAAGTATTATGCTGACCATGCTTTTAAAAGAAATTGGCGTGCCTTATGTTGTGGCCAAGGCAAGTACTGAGATTCATCAGCGTATTTTACAAAAAGTCGGTGCAGACCGTATTATTTTACCAGAGCATGAAATGGGAAGAAGAATTGCGGCTAATCTTATTTCTGGGAATATCATTGACTATATTGAGCTTTCAAAGGATTATAGTATTATGGAAGTGGCGATTTTACCAGAATGGGCAGGCCACACAATCTTAGAATTAGATGTACGTTCAAAACATGGCATTAATATCATTGCCGTAGAACGTAATGAAGAAATACATGTTTCACCAGCAGCAGACTATGCCCTCAGTAAGGGAGACAGACTTGTTGTGGTAGGAACAAATAAAGCATTACAGGAGTTAGAAGCAAAGAGACATGACTAATATTACAAGTATGCAAAATGCACTCATTAAAAACATTGTGCAATTACAAAAAAAGAAAAGTGCCCGCAAGAAACAAGGATTATTTGTGGTAGAAGGAATTCGTGCAGTCAATGAGATTCCAGCTTCAGTAGAAGTGATGCACTATATTACAACACCAGGTATCACAGCAGATGAGATTAAAAATCTTGAATCTAGAAAGTGGATTATAGTAACAGAGGAGATTTTCAAAGCGATTAGTGAAACACAATCACCTCAAGGGGCTATGGCTGTTGTAAAGATGCCAGAAAATCCTTTAGAAAACATAGAGATGAAAGCAGATGGCTTTTATCTTGTACTTGAGAACTTACAAGACCCAGGAAACTTAGGAACAATTATTCGCACAGCCCATGCTTTCAATGTGGATGGGGTATTTTTAACAAAAGGCACTGTAGATTTATATAGTCCAAAGGTGGTGCGTTCTACAATGAGTTCACTTTTCCATGTACCAGTTGTGATGGATTATGAAATCTCAGAATATATGGCAGCGTTAAATAAAGCCCATATAACAACTTATGCCACACATTTAAGTGATACGGCAAAGTCTATTTATGACACAAAGTTTGAAGGCGGCGTAGCACTGATCATTGGAAATGAAGGTAATGGGATTTCAGATGAAGTGAAAAAAGCAGTAGAAAAACATATTATTATTCCTATGCCAGGAGGCTGCGAATCTTTAAATGCTTCTGTGGCCACATCTATTTGTTTATATGAAGTAATGCGTCAGCGTGAGGGAAAATAATATTTCAAATTGTAAGAGTCTTTAAGTTTAGCTGCATTGTATGTAGGCTTGACAAAAAGCTTTAAAATCCATATAATGTTAAGCAGTTAAATATAGTTATAAACGATGAAAAGACAAGTAGCAATGGTGTAAATCTTTCAGAGAGCTAGCGGTTGGTGGGAGACTAGTAGATTGCCATTGTGAAGAACCTCTTGGAGTTGCTAACCGAAAGCGTATAGCGTCAGTAGGCTTAGCCGGGGAAGACCGATATATCTTATATGAGGTGAATCACCATAGGTGGTTAACTAGGGTGGTAACGCGGAGTTTAAAGCTTCGTCCCTTCTATTGTAGAAGGGACGAAGCTTTTTTTAATATCAAAGTTTATAATTATATTTTAGAGTGCAAACACTTTCTTTGTTCATATAATCTAGGAGTAGATTTGTGATAAGAGTAGAAGAGTTTTAATTTTAAGGAGAGATAAGACATGAAAACAACATCTATTAGAAGTCTTTATCAGCAAGGTGCTACAGAAGGTATGATGACTGTAGCTGGTTGGGTAAGAACAGTTAGAGATTCAAAAACATTTGGTTTCATTGAGTTAAATGATGGAACATTCTTTAAATCATTACAAGTAGTATTTGAAGAAGAACACTTAGACAACTTCAAAGAAATTGCTAAATTAGGTGTAGGAGCTGCTATTATCGTAGAAGGTAACTTAGTACTTACTCCAAACCAAAAACAACCTTTTGAACTTAAAGCTACTAAAATCGTAGTTGAAGGAGACTGTCCACCAGAATATCCACTTCAAAAGAAAAGACACTCATTCGAGTACTTAAGACAAATTGCATACCTTAGACCAAGAACAAATACATTTGGTGCTGTATTTAGAGTACGTTCTTTAGCTGCATATGCAATCCACAAATTCTTCCAAGAAAGAAACTTCGTATACGCACATACACCACTTATTACAGCAAGTGACTGTGAAGGTGCAGGGGAAATGTTTAGAGTAACAACTTTAGACCCAGCTAACCCTCCTAAAAATGACCAAGGTGAAGTAGATTTCAAAGAAGATTTCTTCGGTAAAATGGCTAACCTTACAGTATCAGGTCAACTTTCAGCTGAAACATTTGCTATGGCATTTAGAGATGTTTATACATTTGGGCCAACATTCAGAGCTGAAAATTCAAACACACCTCGTCACGCAGCTGAGTTCTGGATGATCGAACCAGAAATCGCTTTTGCTGATTTACAAGATGATATGAGTTTAGCAGAAGATATGGTTAAATACGTTATTAACTATGTTCTTGAAAATGCAAAAGAAGAAATGCAATTCTTTAACCAATTCGTTGATAAAGGTATCTTAGATAGATTAAACCTTGTTGCAACATCTGACTTCGGTCGTGTAACATACACAGAAGCTATTGAAATCCTTAAAAACTGTGGTAAAAAATTCGAATACGATGTATTCTGGGGATGTGACCTTCAAACAGAACATGAACGTTACTTATCAGAAGAACACTTCAAAAAACCTGTATTCGTAACAGATTATCCAAAAGAAATCAAAGCATTCTACATGAGACTTAACGATGATCAAAAAACTGTAGCGGCTATGGACCTTCTTGTTCCAGGAATCGGAGAACTTATTGGTGGTAGCCAAAGAGAAGAAAGAACAGACGTTCTTCTTGCGCGTATGGCAGAACTTGGTCTTAAAGAAGAAGATTACTGGTGGTACTTAGACCTTAGAAGATTCGGTGGTACAAGACACGCTGGATTTGGTCTTGGATTCGAAAGACTTATCATGTACTTAACAGGTATGACAAATATCAGAGACGTTATTCCATTCCCAAGAACAGCAGGTAATGCTGAGTTCTAATAGACGCATTATTATAAGAGGGTGTCGCAAAATTATTAACCTTGCGACACCCTCTTTAGCATATATAAGTATCTTAATAGTATAAGTACATCAACGTCTATACTTACTGTCAAGATAATTACATTAACTTTTTCTTTTATCGGCTTCCCAGGTGTCCAAATAGAAGCTGAGGTAGTGTGGGGGAGAGGATACCTGTGGGGTAATTTTCTGAGAGGCTTAGTGAAGAGAATTAAAGCGCTCTTAGGGCGATTGTCTGAACGAACGCAGTGAGTGAGTTTCGACCGTTGCTTTAATTCTCTTTGCTTAGCCTCTCATAAATTATGGAAGGAGTATCCTCTCCCCCACACTACCTCAGCGGACCTATTTTGTGACACCTAATTTACAATTGGTTGAAAATGCTTATTGAAGCTACATAGCGTTCTAGTATAAAATAGTATTGTATGAATGTACAAGTTGTAATAAATACAAGTATATGGCATACAATAGCAATAAAGGGGGGATGTTATGTACTGCAGAAAATGTGGCACATGGTGTGAAGACAGTGCTGTTTTTTGCACTCAATGTGGAGATGTCCTAGGTGAAAAGACAACCAATAAATCTGGACAAGGTACAGGCGTTGCAAATGATATTAATTATGGGTATGGAAATAATACATATGGAGGAACAGTATACATGGGTAGTAGGAATGCAGGATTTTGGAAAAGATTTTTAGCTGTTATGATTGATGGCATTATATTAGCTGTTGTAGAAGGGATTATAGGTGCCATGATTGGTGGCATTATAGGTTTTAAAGTATTAAGTACATTAAATACATTAATAGGATGGGTTTACTTTGCATATATGGAAAGTTCAGAGTATCAAGCTACACTTGGTAAAATGGCATTACATTTAAAAGTAACAGATATTGACGGTGGACGTATCAACTTTGCCAGAGCAACAGCACGTTACTTTAGCAAGATTTTATCAGGCTTTATCTTATGTATTGGTTATATGATAGCTGGTTGGACAGCAAAAAAACAAGCTTTACATGATATTATTGCAAGCACACTTGTAGTTGTAGAAGAATAAAAAATAAGGCAGGAGCTATCTACGAAATGACTTATCATTTCGGGATAGCTCTTTTTATATATAGCAATTTAAAAAGGTATTTTTAGTCAAGAAAATATAAAAAAGAGAATATAAATAAAGTATAGGAGCTTTTAAAATAAACCTAAGTAAGAGAGGTGTGATAGATAAAGTGCAGATTACAGTTGTAAAGGTTGAAAATCTATATGGGATTCATCATTACAGTATTAAATTTGATGAATCTGCATGCATTAAAATCATTCACGCACCTAATGGATATGGCAAAACAACACTCTTAAAACTCATAGATTATGTTATGTATTATCGCGTAGAAGAAATCTTGCAAATACCGTTTACGAAGTTTCAAATTATATTTAATCAAGGCACCAGTGTGACAGTTATGCAATGTGAAGAAGAAGGGATTCAAGAAGTTATTTACATGATTTCAAATGGAGACAGTCAAAAACGCTATTGTTGTTTTCGAGAAGCAGGTGGTGCTAAGCAGGCTGTAGAAATACAATTAATTGAACGTTTAAAAAGCTTACGTATGCAAATACCTATTCACCTGATTCGTGCCAATCGTTTATTACAAGAAAATAGTAGTAAAGAAGAGCAAATTCCAGCGGTACTACGTTATGCCGAGCAGCTGAGAAGTTTAATGAAAAATGCTTTAGCTAGTTCAGCAAAGCTTAATGAGGAGTTAGATAGAAGCTTTCCTAAAAGACTCATAGAGGAAGTTGTAAGCCAGAGGGAGGGACTTACTTATGAGCGCATTCAATATGAACTTAAGATGTTACTAAAGAAGCGTAAGGCGCTAGAAGAAATAGGCCTACTATTAAAAGGAGACATGGAAGTAGCTGAAGTGACAGAAAAGACGCCTTGGTATATTTTAAGCACACTGAGGTTATATATTGCAGAAAGTCAGAAGAAATTAAGTGTTTTTGATGAATTAGCACCACGTATAGGCCTTATGAGAGAAATCATTAATAAACGCTTTACTTATAAAAAGATGATCATAAGTCAAGAGGAAGGCTTTGTCTTTGAAGTACCTTATCAGGAGAAGTTAAAGGCAGATAAACTTTCTTCAGGAGAACAAAATGAGCTGATACTTATTTTTGAGCTTTGCATATTGCCTGGCAACAAAGTTTCTTAGAAGATATGGAGAAAATAGCAGCATTAACGGGGGTGAAACTAATCATTGCAACCCATTCACCAGATATTATCAATGGTAGATGGGATTTAACAACTGGTTTGGAGGAGTGCTGATGAAAGGATACCTAAATGCTACACGGTTGATTACCAAACTTAAGATGTTACGAAGTGGAAAGAAAAGTAAGAGCTTTATTGTAGTTGAGGGTGTTACAGACTTACGCCTATATAGTAAATTTGTAGATGAATCAAGTTGTCAAATCATTATTGCAGATAGTAAACAAAACGTTAAAGCATGTATTGCAGCATGCAATGAGGAAGCTATTGAAGGGATTGTAGGCATTGTAGATGCAGACTTTAGTCATATGGAGCACACAGAAGAAGAAATCCCTAATTTATATTTAACAGATGCCCATGATTTAGAATGTATGTTATTAAACTCACCCGCATATGAGGATATTGTCAAGGAGTATGTGAATATTAACAAATATGCCAGATTTGAAGGGCGTATGCAAAATAGAGTCAAACAGATTTTGCTTCAAAGTGCAGCAGTCATGGGATATCTCAGATGGTGTTCGCTTAAGGAAAATTTAGGACTTAATTTTTCGTTATTAGAGTTTGAATTGTTTATTGATCCCTATACATTAGAGATAAATGTTGAAAACTTTGTAAAGCAAGTATTAATTCGTTCACGTAAAATTAATGCCATAGAAGTGAGCACACTGGTTAATAAAATAAATGCCTTAGATTTAAGAGAAGAAGAAATGTGGCAAATATGTTGTGGGCATGATTTGATAGAAATTTTAGCCATAGGCTTTGTAAATATATTTGGAGACTACAATGCGAAGAATTTATTCGCAGGACAATTAGAAGGCAGTTTTAGATTAGCTTATACAGAAAATTATTTTAAAATGACAAATCTCTACAAATCCTTAATGGGTTGGCAGAATAATTGTAATTATTCAATTTTTGGGAAGTATACAAAATTAGATATATTAGAAGTAAGCGTGTAAAATTATCCATCAAAAATGCAATTTTTTCTATTTACTTTATTCACTTAAGAAAATAAAATAGACTTATATAATTTAAAAAATCATTAATGAAGGAGATAAAAAGTCTATGAAATTTGGTTACTTTGATGATAACAGACGTGAATACGTCATTACTACACCTCAGACACCTTACCCTTGGATTAACTATTTAGGAAGTGAAGAGTTTTTTGGTTTAATATCTAATACAAGTGGTGGTTATACATTCTATAAAGATGCAAGACTTAGAAGAATCACTCGTTTTAGATACAATAGTGTACCTATTGATAATGGAGGCAGATATTTCTATATCAATGATGGTGGAGACGTATGGTCACATACATGGAAACCAGTGAAGAAAGAACTTTCTTTCTATGAATGTAGACATGGTCTTGGTTACTCAATGTTTACAGGTGAAAGAAATGGTATTAGAGTAGAACAACTTGCTTTCGTACCAAAAGGAGTTAAT
>CALGWE010000201.1:0-2548 GCA_937935915.1 uncultured Clostridia bacterium | reverse complement strand
TCCTACTTTTGGATTAGGAACTGCCATGCACTGTTGCATATACACTGTTCCCATACGTGCAAATTGTGCTAGATAGCTCGGTTTTGCATCAACATTAGCACCACAGTCTATAAGGAGGGAACAACCTCTTTGTGTGGGAATAAATGGAGCTAAGGCTGGGCGTTCAACACCCTTAATACGTCCTACAATTAGTGTTGCCCCTGTTAAAAGTGCACCTGTACTTCCTGCGCTCATGAAGCCATCTACTTTGCCTTCTTTAAGAAGTTTAAGTCCTATTACCATAGATGATTTTTTCTTTTGTCTAATTGCTAGAGTTGGTGACTCTTCCATTTCAATTACTTCTTCTGCATCTACAATTTCTATTTTGGATGGTTCATATGTAAATGCAGCTAATTTTTCTTTAATGAGTGCTTCCGGACCTACTAATACTAATGTAGAGTCAACTTTTTTACTTGCTTGTATACAGCCTTTTATAATTTCATCAGGTGCATTGTCTCCACCCATTACATCGATTGCTATTTTTGACATATGCATCACCTCTATCTTTCTCTATATTGAAATTAAATATACAAAAAGACAGCTAAAAGCTGTCTTTTTTATAGTATTAATCTACTTTTACTACAACACGGTTTGCATAAGAACCGCAAGCTTTACATACTCTATGTGGCATCATTAATTCACCACATTTTTGACATTTCACTAAGTTAAGTGGAGAAAGTTTCCAATTCGCTTGTCTTTGGTTTCTTCTGGCTTTAGAAGTCTTTCTTTTTGGTACTGCCATTTCTACACCTCCTCTTATTACTACTCTTCACTTTGAGGGTGAAAAATATTCTTTAAACCTTCAAGTCGTGGATCAATTTCTTCGTGTTCACAATTACATTGTTTCACATTTAGATTTTGACCACAAATTTTACAGATGCCTTTGCAATCTTCATCATGTACCCAATGCATAGGTAAATTTAAATAAATTGCCTCTGTTGTAGCATCCTCTAAATCAATTGTATCAGAAATTTGAATAATGTCTTCTTGTTCTTCACCTACTGGTAAAGCCGAGTACTCTTGGAAAAGTTCTCCTTCAACAAAACAGTCAAATTCTTCACCACAGCGATCACATAAACGTCTTACTGTTACAGATACATGTCCTTCTACTAAGTAGCGATTATCTACTTTTTGCAAAGTCCCCTCTACATCAGCTTCACAAACTTGTACCTTACGTATACCACTAATTCCTTTAAGTGACACTTGCTGTTTTCCTTTGAAAGTTACTTCGGACTTTTTTTTAAGTTCCAGGATATTAAGTTTCATTTTTTCACTCCATTAAGTAACACTTCTTTAATTATACATATTTCGCATGTATTTGTCAACGATTTATTTTGCAGATACTAATCTTACAGCATCTCTTGCAATCATAAGTTCTTCGTTTGTTGGAATTAAAAGCATTTTAATTTTTGAGCCTTCTTTTGTTAAATCTCTTTCAACACCACGGCATTTGTTTTTCTCTGGGTCGATTTCTACGCCTAACCATGTAAGCATGTTAGCGATTTCTTCACGCATGATTGCATTGTTTTCACCAAGACCACCAGCGAAACAAATAGCATCACATCCGTTCATAATTGCTGCATATGCACCAATGTATGATACTACTCTGTGTTGGTAAGCATCCATAGCAAATCTACATGCTGGATCTCCTGCAACTACACCATCTTCGATTTCACGGAAGTCACTTGATAAACCAGATAATGCATCTACACCTGATTTTTTGTTTAAGATAGCATCAATTTCTTTAGCTGATAAACCTTCTTTTTCCATTAAGAATGTTACGATAGCTGGATCGATATCACCTGAACGTGTACCCATGATAAGACCTGCAAGTGGTGTGAATCCCATAGATGTTTCTACTGATTTACCACCATCTACAGCACAAACACTTGCACCGTTTCCTAAGTGGCAAACAATGATTTTTGTTTCTTCTACTGGTTTACCAAGCATTTCTGCTGCTCTTTGAGATACATATTTGTGTGATGTACCGTGGAAACCATATTTACGAATACCATATTTGTTGTAGTATTCTTGTGGAATAGCATACATGTAAGTATGTTTTGGCATTGTTTGGTGGAATGCTGTATCAAATACTGCTACTGCTGGTACATTTGGCATAAGTTCACGGCAAGCATCAATACCAAGTAAGTTAGCTGGGTTGTGAAGTGGTGCAAGTTCGCAGCACGCTTTAATAGCTTCTTCTACTTCTTCTGTAATGATTACTGATTCATTGAATTTTTCTCCACCGTGAACAACGCGGTGACCTACTGCGCTAATTTCTTCTGGTTTAACACAAGCTGTTTCACCTTCTGTAAGCATAGAAAGCATTTTTGTTAAAGCTACTTTATGGTTAGGGAAATCAACCATAACTTTAACTGTATCTTGTCCAATTGTTGTATGTTTGATGAATGATCCATCAATTCCGATTCTCTCACAAATACCTTTTGCGATTTCAGTTTCTGTCTCCATGTTTAATAATTGATATTTTAATGAAGAACTACCACAGTTT
>CALGWE010000200.1:0-2391 GCA_937935915.1 uncultured Clostridia bacterium | reverse complement strand
CCATTCTTCGTCTGTTTCGATATCGTCTAATTTTACTTCTTCTCCATCTTCTGAATAACGATAGAAGAGAACTTCTGCTTCTTCACTTTCTACTTGATCAGCAGGTATGATAGCAATATATTCTCTACCTTCACATTCAAAAATGTCAAGAACAGCACAAGGTACTTCTTCATTTTCATCTTCAAATGTTACGTAGATTAATGTTTCTTCTTCATCATGTCCGCCACATCCGCAGCCACAACCTTCATGTTCGTGTTCGTGTTCACCGCAACCGCAGCAATCATGGTTTTTGTTTTCTTCCATTTTTAAGTCCTCCTTAGGAAAGATTCAGATTCGATTATAACATAGTTTGAGAATTTTTACCAAGACTTCTTATAAATTTTCTTTTATAAGACGCTCAGCATTGCCATAAGTAATTGCATCTATTACATCGCAAGAATACTCTTTAGACAATCTTGCTACTAGTCTATCCATTTTCCCTGCATCACATACCTCAAGTTTACAATCCATGCCATCAAAGTCTGTCCCTAATGCTAAAACTTCTTTACCCCCTACTTTATAGAAGTGGCCTATATGACGTACAATATCCTCTACTAAGCTCTCATCACTGCCGTTTAAAAAGACGCTATAAAAATTAGCCCCTATAACCCCTCCAGTGCTCGCAATGAGACGAATGGTTTCATCAGATAAATTACGACTATGAGGCATCAAAGCATATGCATTGCAATGGGATGCCATAATGGGTTTCTTATAAATAGTAGCTAAATCTCTTACACCATACTCTGATAAGTGTGAGATATCTACTAGTATTTTATAATCATTAAGCCGATCTGCTACTTGTTTACCAAAAGGGCTAAGCCCTTCTTTCATGCTATGTGGTGCACCTAATTGATTTTTATGATTCCAAGTAAATGTCATCATACGTACACCCATCTGCCATAATGTATCAAGAGCGCCAAGATCATTACCAATAGGTGCCGCTTCTTCTAAGGATAAAAAGGCTGCAATCTTCCCTTCTTTTCTTAATGCCATATAGTCTTCATAACTTGTTGCAAGTCCTATTTGCTGCTTATTGCTTTCAATCTCCTTAAGAAAATACGCGCGCATATTTTGCACATGATCCATTAAAGGTCCTTGAACCTTTTGCATATCTGAATATAGCGCAAACCACTGTGCAAAATAATTGCTTGCACATAACTTATAAAGATCTATATGATAATTATTAGAAAGTAAATGGGTCTTGTCGTTATAGAGTCTGTCAATCGTATCACAATGCAAATCTATAAATGGCATATTCCCCTCCTATAATTTATTAGGCTCTTCGAATGTTTGACCTTTTGTATCTACTGTTACTGATTTAATTACAACTGGATTTTTTGGTTTATCTCCATATGTTGTAGGTGTTTTAGCAATATAATCTACAGTATCCATACCTTCAATTACTTTACCAAATGCAGCGTAATCACCATCTAAGTGTGGCGCAGCAGCATGCATGATAAAGAATTGTGAACCAGCTGAGTTAGGATTCATTGCACGTGCCATTGAAAGCACACCTCTTGTGTGTTTAAGATCATTTTTGAAACCATTTGATGCAAATTCACCTTTAATGCAGTAGCCTGGGCCACCCATTCCACTACCTTCTGGACATCCACCTTGAATCATGAAGCCTGGAATAATACGGTGGAATGTAAGCCCGTCATAAAATCCTTTTTGAATAAGTGAAATGAAGTTTTTTACACTTTCTGGTGCTACTTCTGGATAAAGTTCAGCAATCATTTGTGCGCCATCTTCCATAGTAAATGTTACAATTGGGTTTTCCATTTTAATTCTCCTTTAATGCGTGTTTTGCTTATTTTTACATTGTATATGATTTTATACATGATGTAAGTTTTTTATGCATCATTTAAATTTATGCATTTTTTAAGAAAGCAATGTATGCTTTTCTCATTTCATATAAATCGGCCTTGCTTGTAATCTCCCAAGGTGCATGCATGCTGTGTACAGGTACACCACAATCGATCACTTCCATCCCATAGTTGGCAAGGATATATGCGATTGTCCCGCCACCGCCAAGGTCAATACGGCCAAGTTCTGAAGTTTGCCATGTTACATTGTTTTGTGCCATGATATTTCTAAGTTCTGCTACATATTCAGCATTTGCATCATTAGAACCTGATTTACCTCTTGCACCTGTGTATTTATTAAATACAACACCTTTTCCAAAGTAAGCGGCATTATTTTTCTCAAGAACGCTTGGATGATTTGGGTCATAACCTGCTGTTACATCTGATGAAAGCATTTTAGAATTTGCAAGTGTTCTACGTAATTTTAAGCTAGAATACTCTCCTGCAAGCTCAAGTACTTCTGCAACCATGTTTTCAAAGAATTTAG
>CALGWE010000199.1:0-3920 GCA_937935915.1 uncultured Clostridia bacterium | reverse complement strand
TGAAAGTACAAAACAAATTTTTGAAGCAGAATATAATAAACAAACAATGAGTTTATTCGAAAGTGAAAAACGTAGGGCAGAAATTTTAAGCATTGATACCCTTATGATGCAGCTTTATGAGGCTCTTTTTGGGACTTATAAAGGGGAAGTATTAGAAACTATTCCAACAGCAGTTTTACAAACAGCGATTAATGAGGTAAAGAAGCAATATCCTAGAGTTAAATTTTTAAATGAAGCGGGTATGGCTTTTATTTGTGATGAATTAAATTGGATGAATAGTTATGGGTTTACACGTTTAGAAGACTATGGCATGGCAGCACGTAAAGGGGCTAAGGTCAAGCTTCCTAAAAACGGTAGAGGCAGATGTGCGCTTTGGGCAGTAAAAGAAAGCGTAGATAAACAGCTTGCAGCAAATAATAAGGCTTTAAAATTAGCCCTACAAGCTAAGGTTTTAGAAGCAGCTGAAAATATAAAAATAGTGTATAAGCATTTAATTATTGATGATAGTCAAATGCTTACAAAAGTGCAACTTCAAGTTCTAAAAGCGATTTATGGCGGTGGAGAACTTTTATTTTTAATGGACAAAAATCCATGTGATACACGTGTAACTTGGCTTAAAAAAGGACAGACTTTCAAACAAGTTGGCTTTGATATGACAGGACGTATCCGTCAGCTTAGAGGGGCAAAATCTAAGAAAAGTAAAGCCAAACAGCTTAAAGAAGTGGTTTTAACACCTCTTGAAATCTTTATGGCTGAGATGGCACACATGCAACAAGTACGTAAACCTATTGAAGGGGTGCAAATGAGTTTCCAAAATAATGCCTATACAGGCAAATTACCTTGGTATGTGGAAACTTATAAATATGTGAATAAGCTCACAGGTGTAGAAACTGTTTTCCAAAAGGATACAAGTGCAGGTGAGACTTATATTGATGAAGTGAAACAAGATATAGTAGCCGAGTTACCACTTTATGCTTCTGACATTGCGGCTGGAGAGCCTATTGAGGTTGTAGATGAAATTAGTGAACGTTTTGAAATCCCAGGAGAGCTTATAAACAATAAGCGTGGCACTTATATGCTTCACGTACAAGGGGATAGTATGATTAATGCCCAAATTGATGATGGGGATTATGTGGTGATTCAAGCAGGGGCAGTAAACAATAATGAGATTGCAGCGGTTTATTATAATGGAGCTACAACGCTTAAACGTATTGTTCAAGAAGAAAATCGTATTCTTTTAGTGAGTGAAAATCCTAAATATCGCCCAATTGTGATTGAAGATGGTGATTTTAGGGTAATGGGAAAATTAATTGGTGTTATTAAGCCAGTTATGTAGATAAAAATAGGTTATTATAAAACTTAATATATGAAAATAGCACAAGTGTGTAGTGGCTTTTAAAGTGACTACACACTTGTGCTATTTTATTTTATAAGGTATGAAATAACATAATGTACAAAATCATGCACATAAACTATGAAATTTTGGAGGTGTACTATGCCTGAACATAACCGAATGGAATGTATGAAAGATAAAAAACAAGTACTTACGAATATGGCAGGTAATCCGGTAACAAGTGATGCAGCTTCTATGACCACAGGAAAAAAGGTAGGCTATACTGTCTTAGCAGATGCCTATTTACAGGAAAAATTGGCACATTTCAATAGGGAACGTATCCCTGAAAGAGTTGTCCATGCTAAAGGCGGAGGCGCACATGGTTATTTTGAAGTAACTAATGACTTGTCTCAGTATACTAAAGCCAAGTTTTTAAATTGTGTAGGCAAGAAGACACCTGTATTTATGCGTTTTTCAACTGTAGGTGGAGAGAGAGGCTCAGCAGATACAGCTAGGGACCCAAGAGGTTTTGCGATTAAATTTTATACAGAGGATGGCAATTATGATTTAGTAGGCAACAATACGCCTATATTTTTTATACGAGATGGCATTAAATTTCCAGATTTCATTCATACACAAAAGCGTAATCCACAGACTAATTTACCAGATGCAGATATGTTCTGGGATTTTTTATCTTTAACACCTGAATCTTTACATCAAGTGATGAGATTATTTTCAAATTTAGGTACGCCAATGGGCTTCAGGCATATGGATGGTTTCGGTAGTCATACATTTATGTGGTATAACGAAGCAGGAGATTATGTATGGGTGAAATATCATTTCTTAACTGATCAAGGGGTTAAAAATTTCACAGCAGCCCAAGCAGAAAAGATGGCAGGAGAAAATCCTAACTATGCGGTAGAAGATTTATTTAATGCCATTAAAAATGGGAATTATCCATCTTGGAGTGTTTATGTACAAATTATGCCAAAAGAAGATGCAGCAACCTATAGAGTGGATCCATTTGATGTAACAAAAACTTGGTATGAATGTGATTATCCACTTATTCCACTAGGGAAACTTGTATTAAATAGAAATCCAGAAAACTTCTTCCAAGAAGTAGAGCAAGTTGCCTTTGCACCAAGTCACTTTGTACCAGGCATATGGACCTCACCGGATAAATTATTACAAGCTAGACTGATGGCGTATCAAGATGCCCATCGTTATCGTTTAGGTGCGAATAATGAGCAGATTCCAATCAATAGGCCAATTAATAAGGTTTATACAACCCAGCGAGATGGCGCAATGCAAGTAGAGGGCAATATGGGCAGTGCACCAAATTATGAACCAACCACCTTTGCCA
This sequence comes from uncultured Clostridia bacterium, assembly GCA_937935915.1. Classification (GTDB taxonomy): domain Bacteria; phylum Bacillota; class Clostridia; order Lachnospirales; family Cellulosilyticaceae; genus Cellulosilyticum. Next base: position 1,224 of record CALGWE010000199.1, on the reverse strand, counting down.
ATGTGGTAACAAGTCCAAATGAAGCACCGCCTCCAATACCAGTAGAAGGAGAGATTGCACGCCATGTAATTGATTCTTCAGATATCGATTATTTGCAGCCAGGAGAATTTTATAGAGATCAGTTAGACGAGGAAGGTAAAGCTCATTTTATTTACAATGTTTGTGAGCATATTAAGAAAGCTAAAGTACCAATTCAATATCGTCAAATAGCTTTATTTTATAAGGCTGATGAACAAATGGGCACACTTCTTGCAGAGTGTTTAGGCTTATCAGTTGAAAAAGTAATGTGGCTAGCTTCATTACCACAAGAAGAACGTGTGGCTTCAACTATGCCATGTAAAGAATAAAATACCTCATGTAAATAAAATATGAAAAAATAGGTATACTAATAAGAGTTAAAATAGATAAAATGAATAGGATGAAGAAATATGTTTAATGTGCCATGGATTGAATGGGTAGGTTATGCGGCATCAGCAATGATTGCGATTTCCTTACTCATGACAGACATTAGAATCATAAGAGTAATTAATACAATAGGTTGTATATTGTTTATTATTTATGGCATAGGAGTAGGGGCATATCCTGTAGCTATTGCTAATGCAATCATTATTGTTATTAATATTTATCATATTTGTAAATTGAAAAAAAGTAATGTATAGAGAAGAGAAGGTATGGCAAAGTAGTGTTATACCTTCTTTTTTGTTTATAAAATAGTGATAAAAAATAGGAGGATATCCTTATGTAGGCTAGATGTTTTTTTATGATTAAAAAACTAAATTTATAAAAAATATACTACAAATCAAAAAATAAATATATATGTATTGACTTTTTGGTATAAAGAATATAATATATATTCAAACAAATCAATATATAGGCTATAGCGTAAATATTTTTTTTGAAGATTATGGGAACGTTACCGGTAAAAGTTCCTAAGGTGGGGGGAAATCGCCAATCAAACTAAAGTAAAAAAAAATATTAAAATTTAGCAAAATCATTAATAAAAGTTAAGGTATATATCATACAAATAAACAAGTGGATAAGATGTCAGTTAGGGGGACATATTTTTTATTGGCTACTTAGAAACGGTTCCAGACATTTTGGAACAGGCACAATGACATCTTGAACTTTAAAATTTCTAAAGGTGAAAGGGGAAATTTTCATGAAAATGAAACGCGTATTTAGTGCAGTATTAGGTAGTGCAATGCTTATGAGCATGCTTGCAGG
>CALGWE010000198.1:0-5342 GCA_937935915.1 uncultured Clostridia bacterium | reverse complement strand
TAAATATTTTAGTTAAATGTTTAGTTAAAAAGTTAAGTTTTACTTTTGCGTTTTAGTAATAGAATGTTAAAAAAGTTGTTTATTAGGTATTATGAACGTAGGTAAAATAAAGGGGATAAATTAATGGATAGATACCTTTTGGATGAAGTGTAAATATAAAAAATAATAATAAAAAGCCTTTTGTTGAAGAGTTTTTGAATATAAAAATATGATTAAATTTTCTAAACATATTGAAACTTAGAAATGTATGTTGTATAATCATTTAAAAATAACAATAAAAATTAACAGGAGTTGCTTGGCAATTATATATAAAAATTTTAAAAATAAGCTACTAGAATAGGCAAAATGCTATATTACAACGTAAGAACATCCTAGGTGTTATTGCACATCTTGGTGATAGATATAGGTTGTTTAAGAGGGGGGATAAAGTAAATATAAGAAAGTCTTTATAACAGGGAAAATGATTCAAGCGTAATTAAAGTCTATTGATTTAAGTGGTACATAAGCTTATGTACAAAATGAAAGATAATTATATAATATCATTAATTAGATGGTTAGTATATTAAAAATTTATAGGAGGCGGTACGCGTGAAGTTATTAAGGGGAAAATTAGCACAAATGCTTATGTTAGCAATGATTGGTTCAACTATGGGGAGTTGTGTATGGGCACAAGATATTAATAACAGGTCAAGCAGTAGAAGCTACTCCACAACCATGTGGGGATGCAGTAGCTGAGGACTTATCAGGTTTGTCTGAAGAAGCAATGTTAGTTAGAGAAACAATACCTATGACTAGTCCTTTATGGGTAGCCGGAAGCTTTAACTTCTTTATATTTGATAGACATGAAATGACTGATGGCGATGCACAAGGTAGAATAGCAGTAGGTAATAAAGCAGTTTATAACCGTTATGCTATTGCACCATATATTAATCAAAATGAAGCACCATATCCAGTAGCAATGGTTTTAGGAAATGATGGTACATTATCAATTAAGAGTGGTCATGTAAACGGAAACATCATCACCAATAATAAAGCAAATGTAAAAACTGAAGCAACAGCTAACGTAACAATTGATGAAATGGATGTAAATAAAGATATCATTGATTTTAAAGCATTACAAGCAAAATATATGACATTATCATATTTCTTAGCTTTAAAAATCCCTAATGGTACAGTAAAAGTTAACCCATATGATCCTAACTCATTAGAACTTATTGCACCAGATAACCCTGGCAACAGAATTATCTTCACACTGCCAAAAGAAATCACTAAATTAGGTGAAATCAAAATTAAAAATGTAGACTTATCAAAGAATCCTACAATTATTATTAACTCATTTGGTAATGCAATTGGTCAAACAGGTCAAATGACCATTAATGGAGATAGTGAACTTGCTACAAACTATGCAGGTAATATTCTTTGGAACTTACCATTTGCTTATACAGGTTTAAGTGTTCCGGTAGCAGGAACGATTTATGGTAGTGTATTAGCACCATCTGGTGATTTTAAAGTAGCAGGATGGGGACATATTGAAGGAACATTTATTGCAAATTCATTTGTTTCAGAAGGAAGCTTCGAAGGACATAATAATGTCTTTAGAGGTAAAATTCCACCTGTTACATGTCCTAATTTAGCTGAACTTGAATACTGGATGAGCTTAAACTAATTTATAGTAGATTATTATAGATGGAATAATTCTTCTTAAATTGGATAAATTAATTTGGGTAATTTTAAACAATTTAAGGAGTGAAATAATGAAAAGAACATGGAAGGGCATATTACTATGTGTAGTAGCTACATTTACATTTTTATTCTGCATAGGAGTGTATGCACAATCTAATACGTCAAACGGACAAAATAAGAATATAGTAGATGTACTAAAAAAGGATGATAAGCAGTTTTCAACTATTTTAAAAGCTTTAGATGAAGCAGGGCTTACAGAAACTTTAAAAGGTGAAGGACCTTACACTATATTCGTCCCAAATAATCGTGCTTTTGAACAATTGCCAAAGGGTGCACTTGATAATCTTTTAAAACCAGAAAATAAAGATCAACTTAAAGATATACTTACTTATCATGTAACAAAAGGCAAATTACCTGGGGAAGAAGTAATGAAACTTAATAACCAAGAAGTGACTATGTTAAATGGTAAACCAGCTAAAGTAGAAGTTAAGGGAAAAGATATTTATATTGATGGGGCAAAGGTTTTAAAAGCAGATATGGGGGCAAGTAATGGGGTGATTCACGTTATTGATACAGTGATGATGCCTTAGGCTTTAATAAGAAGCTTTTAAATAAAAGTGAATAATCGTTTAATAAAGAGATGTAAAGTGACTTTACATCTCTTTATTTTTAGGAAAAGTAGTTAGATTATTTAGAAGAATTGTTGCATTATTTACAATTTCTTTAGATTGTAAATTTAAAATATGGATGTAAGGTTATATAATGGGCTTGAAGTAAATAGTTAGAGTAATTCCTATGAATGATTTTGCATAAGCCTATAGGGGAGGAGGGCATAACATGAAAGAAGAAGAGGAAAAGAAAAGCTTTATGGAGCAGATGGCTACCTTAATAGTAGATAAACGAAAAGGTTTATTTCTAGCATTTGCTATTGCCATTATCTTTTGCGTTATTGCATCTACTTGGGTAAAGGTAGATGATGATATTACAGATTATTTGCCAGACTCGACACAGACCAGACAAGGATTAACAATCATGGATGATGAGTTTATCACATATGGTTCAGCAAAGATTATGGTGGATAATGTGTCGTATGAGAAGGCGCAGCAAATTGCAGACTCTCTAACCATTATAAAAGGGGTAAAGTCTGTAGAATTTGATGATACAAGTGACCATTATAAGGAAGCAAGTGCTTTATTTAATGTGACCTTTGATGGAGAAGAAACTGATGCGATTAGCGTAGAAGCTATGAATAAGGTAAAGGGGAAGCTCTCAGGATATGATACATATATTTCAAGCGCAGTAGGTGCAGGGCAAGCAGAACTTATTCAAAATGAAATGAATACCGTTATGGTGATTGTAGCAATTATTATCTTAGTCGTGCTTTTATTTACAAGTCAAACTTATATGGAAGTACCTGTTTTAATTATTACCTTTGGTGTAGCAGCTATTTTAAATAAGGGAACTAACTTTTTATTAGGTGAAATTTCATTCGTATCAGACTCTATTGCAGTCGTACTTCAATTAGCTCTTGCTATTGACTATGCCATTATTTTATGTCATCGCTATACAGAGGAGCGTGAGCATTTAGGTGCAAGGGAAGCTGTTATTACAGCCTTAAGTAAGGCTATACCGGAAATAGCATCATCTAGTCTAACAACTATATCTGGTATGGTAGCTTTAATGTTTATGCAATTTAAATTAGGTTTTGATTTAGGAAGTGTACTTATTAAGGCCATTTTATTTAGTTTATTATCTGTGTTTACATTAATGCCAGGACTATTAATGTTATTTTCGCCTTGGATTGATAAAACACATCATAAAAACTTTGTACCTAATATTACTGTTTGGGGTAAATTAAGCATGAAGCTTCGCTTTATTTTGCCACCAATCTTTATTGTACTTTTAATAGGAAGTTTCTTTGTTTCTAATAAGTGTCATTATGTATATGGTTATTCAACACTTACTACGATTAAAAGAAATAACACACAAATAGCAGAGGAGAAAATCAGAAATACTTTTGGGGATGATAACTTACTTGTAGTCATGGTACCAGCAGGAGATTACAATGCAGAGGAACGTATGATTCGTGAAATCGAAGGGCTAGATTTCGTAGATTCTGTGCAGGCATTAGCTAATACAGAGGCTATGGATGGCTATATTTTAACAGAAGATTTAACACCTCGTCAGTTTGCAGAAATTACGGATTTAGACATTGAAGTTGCCAATGTACTTTATTCAGCTTATGCAGCTAAGGATGATAATTACGGTAAGATTGTAGCAGGTATTGATCATTATAGCGTACCGCTTATTGACATGTTTGATTTCTTGTATGAAGAAAAAGAAGAAGGCTATGTGACCTTAGAAGAAGATATGGCTAAGGAATTAGAGGATATTAATGAGCAGCTCACAGATGCAAAGCTACAATTAAAAGGAAAGAACTATAGTCGTATTTTGTTACATACGAATTTAGAGGAAGAAGGGGAAGTAACCTTCGGTAAAATTGATGAGTTACATGAAATTATAAACCAGTATTATAAAGCAGGTGGATTTGTAGTAGGAGACTCCACAAGTGATTATGATTTAAGCTCTAGTTTCATCCGTGATAATATGATTATTAATATTTTATCGGCACTTTTTGTAACGATTATTTTGATATTCACCTTCCAATCAGCAGGTCTACCTATTTTGCTCATGATGATTATTGAAGGGAGTATATGGATGAACTTTTCGGAACCAGTCATTGTAGGTAAGAATATGTTCTTCTTAAGTTATCTAATTGTCAGCTCTATTCAAATGGGTGCCAACATTGACTATGCCATTGTTATTACAACGAGATATCAAGAGTTAAAACGTATAATGCCAAGAAAAGATGCGATTATCGAATCTTTAAATCAATGCTTCCCAACCATTATTACATCAGGATGTATTTTGGCAGCAGCAGGTATCTTCATTGGCTTCTTGTCTTCAGAAGAAGCGATTTCATCTATTGGACTATGTTTAGGTCGTGGAACAATCATTTCTATTATATTGGTTATGAGTGTCTTACCACAGCTTCTTGTATTAGGTGATTTTATCATTGAAAAAACAGCCTTTACGATTAATTTACCAGACCACGGCAGAGGTCCAAAAGGTAACTTTGCAATGGATGGGTATGTGAAGGGTTATGTATCAGGTATGATTGAAGGCGATTTCAAAGGAACAATTCAAGGGACTTTAAGTGCAGCAGTAGAGGATGAAAAGAAGGAGGGAGCCGAAGATGAGAAGACGAAATAAATGGACAGCGTATTTAATCAGTATATGTTTAGTTTTTTCGATATTAGGAAATGGCAATACTCTTTTTGGAAAAGTAGATTCCCACATTCAAATCAGTAGTGCAGAGGATTTAATAAAGCTTGCAGAAGACTGTAAGTTAGATACTTGGAGCAGGGGAAAGATAGTAAGTCTTGCTAAAGATATAGATGTTTCAGGAAAAGATTTTATAGGAATTCCTATATTTGGCGGAACCTTTGAAGGTAATGGCCATATGATTAGTGGTGTAAATTTATCCGCTAGTGGAAGTAATCAAGGTTTCTTTCGTTATATAGAAAACGGAGGGAATGTTAAAGATCTTATTGTTAGAGGAAATGTTATAGGAAATGGAAGTAAGAAGATCATTGGTG
>CALGWE010000197.1:0-1284 GCA_937935915.1 uncultured Clostridia bacterium | reverse complement strand
AATTTTTTATAAATAAATTAAGAATTTATGTGGTATATACGCTTTTTTATGGTAAAATCATATAATGAGGTCTAAAATCAAATTGATACAATTAAAAGAGGTGAAATAAGTGATCATTGATCCAAACGGTAAAATAAATAAAGCAATACTCAAAAAAGCTTTAATAATATTTGTAGCTGTATGTGCAGTCATTAGCTTAGGGGCAGTTGCAATAAAGATGCTTTACGATGGTATTGTGATTAAAGAAGATAAAGATGCCTTAAAGAACATACCAAGATATGATAGAAATGAAACAGAGGAAGAGGAAGATATCAATCAAAATATTGCCATTTTTGGTGTTGATAAAGATGGTTCACGAACAGACGTTATTTTTGTAGTCAACCTTAATACAGAAACAGATGCGATCAAGGTAATTGCTGTACCAAGGGATACAAAAGTAGCTTGGACACAGTTCCAACAAGACAAAATGGCTGAGCTTGGTAAAGGCTATCATGAATATAGTAAGATTACAGAAATGAGTGCTTATGGCGGACTTGATAACTTACGTTATTTCACTGTGAATACACTAGAAGATATCATGGGGATTCGTATTGATCACTATGCAGTCATCAATATAGATGCTTTCCGTAAAATTGTAGATGCCGTAGGCGGGGTAGAAGTTAATGTGCCAAGACGTATGAATTACACAGATAATTATCAAGACTTACATATTGATTTATATCCAGGTCTTCAAACTTTAAATGGTGAACAAGCTGAAGGGCTTGTACGTTGGCGTCATGACAATGAGTACAATGAGCAATATGCAGAAGGCGATGTTGGACGAATTGAAACACAACAACTCTTCTTAAAAGCCTTAGCAGAAAAAGTCATTAATAAGTCTACATCAACAGATTTATTAAAGATGGTAACAGCAGTTTATAGTGACCTCAAAACAGATATTAAACTTAGTGAAGCAAAAGATTATTTAAAATATATTTCACAGTTTAAAGTAGAGAATATTACATTTGCTACATTACCAGGTGAAGCTGTAAGACAAGATAAATGGTATTATATTTTAGACCAAGCAGAAGTAGATGCTTTTATGCAAAAACTTATGTATGACCGTGATGTCCCAATTATTAGAGAAGATGTGACAACACCTTCAGGAAAAAGTGCCACATCTGTAGAAAATTCTACTTCATCTAATTGGACACCACAAAGACAACAAGAAGTCTATCCAGAATATGAATATGAAGACGAGGATGAACGTAATATAGAATTACCAGTGTATAATGATTATTCATC
>CALGWE010000196.1:0-1026 GCA_937935915.1 uncultured Clostridia bacterium | reverse complement strand
TTCTTTCATACATTCCTGGAATGCTTGCAATCGACACATGCTTTTTACCATAAGTAAGTTCAGCATAAATTTCATCTGAAATTGTAATGATATTTGTTTCTCTAAGCACATCAGCTATTTTTTCTAGGTCCTCTTGTTCCATAATTGCTCCAGTTGGGTTATTTGGATAAGGAAGAATCAGTGCTTTTGTTTTTGGTGTTATATACTGATTAAGTTCTTCCGGTGTTAATTTAAATTTATTTTCTGCTTTAGTTGGAATTGCTACTGGTGTTGCACCTGTAAAGATAACACATGGTGCATATGCTACATAACAAGGTTCTGGGATCAGTACTTCATCCCCTGGCTCAAGTAATATACGAAGGGCAAGGTCAATTCCTTCACTTCCTCCTACTGTTACTAAAGTTTGTTTTGTTGGGCTATATGTAAGATTAAATCTTCTTTGCATATAAGCACAAATTTCTTTTCTAAGCTCAAGAAGACCTGCATTAGCCGTATAAATTGTTTTCCCCTTTTCTAATGTATAGATTGCTTCTTCACGGATATGCCAAGGTGTATCAAAATCAGGCTCCCCTACCCCTAAAGAAATCGCATCTCCCATTTCATTTGCAATATCAAAAAACTTTCTAATTCCAGAAGGTGGTACCTCTTGGATTCTTTTTACCATTAGTTCTTCATAATTTATCATGGTGACACAATCATCCTTTCATCTTTTTTTACATTTTCAAAAACAACCCCATAGTCTTTATATTTCTTAAGTACAAAGTGTGTTGAAGTACTTAATACTGCTTCAAGTGGTGCAAGTTTTTGACCTACAAATAATGCCACTTGTTTCATTGTCTTACCTTCAATAATAACAGTAAAGTCAAATCCACCTGACATTAAATAGACTGCTTTTACTTCTTTAAATTTATAAATACGTTCTGCCACCTTATCAAAGCCTTCACCACGTTGTGGTGTTACTTTTACCTCAATAAGAGCTGTTACCACGTCATTTTCTTCTAAATGGTCCCAGTTGATTAACGTATT
>CALGWE010000195.1:0-3663 GCA_937935915.1 uncultured Clostridia bacterium | reverse complement strand
AAAGTTAAAAATACATCTAATAGTGCTAAGGATATTAAATTATTCTCTTTCATAGAATTTTGTTTATGGGATGCACAAGATGACTCTACAAACTTCCAAAGAAACTTTAGTACAGGTGAAGTCGAAATCAAAGGAAGTGCCATCTATCATAAAACTGAATACAAAGAAAGAAGAAATCACTATGCTTTCTATTCAGTAAACACAGAAATTAATGGTTTCGATACAGACCGTGATGCATTCGTAGGTTTATACAATGGCTTTGAAGCACCAGATAGCGTTATGCGTGGTGAATGTAAAAACTCTGTAGCGAGTGGTTGGTCTCCAATTGCAGCTCATCAAATCAATATTGAACTTGCACCAGGTGAAGAAAAAACATATATCTTCACATTAGGTTATGTAGAAAATCCTGAAGATGAAAAATGGGAATCTAAAGGAATTATTAATAAAAAACCAGCTGAAGCAATTATGGCACGTTTCAGCACAGAAGAAGGCGTAGAAGCTGCATTCAAAGAGCTTAACGAATCTTGGGATAGCTTACTTTCTCACTACGTATTAGAATGCGAAGACGAAAAACTTAGCCGTATGGTTAACATTTGGAATGCATATCAATGTATGGTTACATTCAATATGTCTCGTAGTGCTTCTTACTTCGAATCTGGTATCGGCCGTGGTATGGGATTCAGAGATTCTAACCAAGACTTACTTGGATTTGTACACCAAATCCCAGAAAGAGCAAGAGAAAGAATCATTGATATCGCATCTACACAATTCGAAGATGGTGGATGTTATCACCAATATCAACCACTTACTAAAAAAGGTAACAATGATATCGGTAGTGGATTCAACGATGACCCATTATGGCTTATCTTAGGAACAACTGCTTATATCAAAGAAACAGGAGACTTCGGTATCTTAGACGAAATGGTACCATTTGATAATGATGAAAATAATAAAGCAACATTATTCCATCACTTAAAAGTATCTCTTGATCACGTTACAAATAACCTTGGACCTCATGGACTTCCACTTATCGGTCGTGCAGACTGGAATGACTGCTTAAACCTTAACTGTTTCTCTAAAACACCAGGTGAATCATTCCAAACAACAGAAAACCAAGCTGGTGGCGTTGCAGAATCTGTATTCATCGCTGGTATGTATGTTATGATCGGAAAAGAATATGTGGCACTTTGTAAACAAATTGGTAATGAAGAAGAAGCGGCTAGAGCACAAGCTAATGTAGATGAAATGGAGAAAAATACATTAGAACATGGTTATGATGGTGAATGGTTCCTTCGTGCTTACGATTTCTATGGTAATAAAATCGGAAGTAACGAAAATGAAGAAGGTAAAATCTTCATTGAACCACAAGGTTTCTGTGTAATGGCTGGTATTGGTGCTAAAACTGGTGAAGCTGAAAAAGCACTTAAATCAGTAGAAGAAAGACTTGATACAGAATATGGTATCGTCCTTAATAATCCAGCATTTACAAAATACTATGTAGAAATGGGTGAAATCTCTACATATCCAGCTGGTTATAAAGAAAATGCTGGTATCTTCTGCCACAACAACCCATGGATTGCATGTGCTGAAACAGTACTTGGTCATGGGGATAGAGCATTTGAAGTTTATAAGAAAATTGCACCAGCCTACCTTGAAGAAATTAGTGATATCCACAAAACAGAACCATATGTATACTCACAAATGGTTGCAGGTAAAGATGCTGTAAGACATGGTGAAGCTAAAAACTCTTGGCTTACAGGTACAGCTGCTTGGAACTTTATCACAATTACACAATGGATCTTAGGTATCAAACCAGACTACACAGGTCTTAAAGTAGATCCATGCATTCCAAAAGCTTGGGATGGTTATAAAGTAACTAGAGAATTCAAAGGTACTAAATACGAAATTAGCATTAAAAACCCATCACACGTATGCTGTGGCGTAAAATCTCTTATCGTAGATGGCAACGTTGTTGAAGGCAATATTATCCCTGACTTCAAAGATGGTGAAACACACACAGTTGAAGCAATCTTAGGTTAATCTTGACAAAAAGATTGATAAATGATAATATTCATAAATAAATAGGAATCTCAAAGGCGAGAAAATATTACAGTGTAATGTTTTCTCGCCTTTTTTAGTAAGACAATATAAAATGCAATAAGATATACATAATTAAGGGGGGGGAATTCCACATGAAAAAGAGCAAAGAAAAACAACAAGAACGCAAGATTTTTACAGCAGGCATTGTGAGTGTCAGTGATAGCAGTGCAAGTGGGAAAAAAGCAGATGAAAGTGGTAAATTATTAGATTATATGTTACGTGGCCGTGGCTTTGATATTAAATATTATATTGTTATCCCTGATGAACTTGATCGTATTCAAGAAGCGCTTGTGATGTTATGTGATGATTTAAAGGTAGATTTAGTCATTACAACAGGTGGTGTAGGGTTTAGAAAAAGGGATGTGACACCAGAAGCGACACAAGGCATATTAGATAAAGAAGCGCCAGGGATTTGTGAAGCTTTAAGATATTACCAAATGCAGTACAATCCTAAGGCAATGCTTTCAAGAGGTGTTTCAGGTATTCGCCGTAATACAGTAATTATTAATTTAGTTGAAGATGTGAAAGAAGTAAAACGTTCTTTTGAAAGTATCATTGACCCAATATATGCAGGGTTACAAACAATTCATGAAGCAGAATAAAAAGTAAGTTATCAAAGCAAGTAATAAGTAGATAAGTTGACAAAATGAGTGGGGTAGAAAAATCTGCACTCATTTTTTATATTTTTCTTTAGGTTTAAGGTTTGTTTGGCTGTGCTACTGTTTAATTTGTCAGTCTATGATATAATAAATAGTAAAAGTATAAAAAATATAGAAGATAGTGTATTGAGGAGGAAAAATGGAGATAGGAGTAGGAGTGATATTAATTGTATGGCTAATGGCCTTACTAAGAACGCAGCAAAGAGCCTTAAAGACTTATGAACGCTTAGAAACACAGAAGGTGATTAGTTCAGACATGGAAGAAGGCAAAATGGAGCAGCTTTTGCGTCATGCAGGCATAGTGATTTTAATTGGTTTTGTAGCAGTTGTGATATATGGGGCAGTGTCGAAGTCATTTAATGAACGTATGATGCTTTATCTTGTAGCCATTTATCTGGTGATTTATTATATGCTAGAATATATTTCACATCATAGATGGTGTATGACAAAGGAAGGCCTTAGAAGTAGTAGACAGCTTGAACTGATTGGCTTTGAGAAAGTGGTTAATTTTACATGGTATGAAAAAGCCAGTGGTCTTATTTTACGTGTGAATTATAAGGGGCGCGGCCTTGTGACACGTAAAAGTGATTATTTAGTGCCACTCAAAAAACGAAAAGAAGTAGAAAACTTTCTAAAAGAAAGAGTTATTTGTACAAGAGGATAAAAAATATCGTTTATATATGAATAAAGTCGTAAAACTGGTATAATAGAAGAAATGTAGTATATAAGGAGTGTAATTAAGATGTATAAATTAATAGCAGTAGATATGGATGGCACATTATTAAGAGAAGACAAAACAGTTTCTGAAAGAACAAAACAAGCTATCCAAATGGCCCATGCTCAAGGGGTGAAAGTTGTATTAGCGTCAGGAAGACCAATTGAGGGGCTTAACCGCTATTTGGAA
>CALGWE010000194.1:0-1921 GCA_937935915.1 uncultured Clostridia bacterium | reverse complement strand
CTGTACAATATTCCATGCATGACTTTGGCCTTTTGCAGTTCCTGTCACCATTTGACTAGAGATACCTACTACATTTAAGCAATACATTAAACTTTTAGCATAGCCATCACATACGGCACGCCCCTCTACTAATCCCCCCCACATAGTATGAGAAAGTGGTGTTGCATTGGTTACATAAGCTCCATTTATAAGCTGACCTGAATAAGTTATCTTTTTCATCAATGCACTCATCAATGCTTGTTCACGCTCCAAAGCACCCATTTGACTTGTAATATGCCCCTCAATGATTTCTTCTATAGCATTTAGGCTCTTTATATTATAATCTCGCATCGTTTTTGCAGACTTTACTGGATAATCCACTTTAATAGTTACTGTTGGTTTACTCGTTCCTATTTGCTCTATTTTCCCCCCTGCATAGGCAATTGATGGATAAAGCAACATCAATTTTTCAATATGCTGTTGAATTATAGACTGCATAGTATTAATAGAAAATTTACCATAATCAAATTTTAATGTTATCTGCTCATGATGACCTCCAAGAACATACTTTAAAGCTTCATCCAAATCTTCTTCACTTTTAACTTGCCACTGACTAACCGTTTTAGTCCCTGTAATTGTAAAGCTTTTGATTTGTAACTGCTTCCCATTTTCAATGCATACATAATATTTTCCTGGTAGTGTAATCTCCTCTCCCTTTTTTAATATCTTTGCCTTACTTCCATCGCGACTAATCATCGCTCTAGTACCTATAAAGTCAGCTCTATAGCTTGTACCTAACTCCCCTAGGTGTACAATCTTCACATTATCTTTTGCATACGTTGTATTTACCCCTAAACATAATAAAAAAACAACTAATATGCCCCTTAGACTTTTTTGAAGCATAGGCCTCTCCCTCCGATATTAAATTTTCAAAATTGTTTATTTAAATTATATCATATACAAAAAAATCGACTCAAGCCTTTTGAGACTTAAGTCGATTTTCCTGTAAATCGTTATAATTTTAGACTGCTGTTTCTTTTCTTTGTGCTTCTTCTTTTTGAGCTGCTACTTCTAACATGTGTTCTTCAATTGCTACAATACTTTGTTCTACTCCCCAGAAGAAGTAGTTTTCACCAACTTGATCTACAAGTCCACTACGTGCCATCATTTCTTTTACTTTAGGTTGTACCCCTGCAAAAAGTACTTTTGTGCCTTGTTTTCTAAGACTTGCACTCATTTCAGCAAGCATTTGTACACCTGTTGTATCAATAAGTGGTACCCCACGCATAGATAAAATCATATAGTGTAAATTATCAAGGTTTTCCATTTCTTGTGAAAGCTTATCTGTTGTTGCAAAGAAAATTGGACCTGATAAATAAATAACTTTTGTACGACGGTGATGATATTGTACATCAATACCATTTGCAATAAGTTTGTCTACGTCAATATCACTTAGGTTAATTTCAATATCTGCAATACGTACAACGAATAAAATAACTGAGAATAATACACCTACTAAAATAGCTGTTGTAAGGTCAAATAATACTGTACATACCATTGTAATTAAAAATTGTGAAATCGCTGTTTTTAATTTTTTCTCAAATATGTATTTGATACTTTCCCACTCATTCATACGCCAAGCAGTTACCATTAATACACCTGCAAGTGCTGCAAGCGGAATTTGTGACATTACACCACCAAGTAAGAACATAGATGCTAAAAGCCCAACTGCATGGAATACACCTGTAAGTCTTGTTTCTGCACCTGATTTAATCGCTACACTTGTACGTGCAATAGCTGCTGTTGATGGTACACCACCAAAGAAAGGAATAAGAATATTCCCTATCCCTTGTGCTACAAGTTCACGGTCTGCATTAAGTTTTTCATTTTTCATTCTTCCTGCTGAAGCACCACATAATAAACTTTCAATCATACCTAATGC
>CALGWE010000193.1:0-1539 GCA_937935915.1 uncultured Clostridia bacterium | reverse complement strand
TATTTTCAAGAGTTTCCATACTTACAGAACTTGTACCTGCCATACGGGCAATGTTAGCAGTTTGTGTTGCCATATTTTGCGCGTTGCGCATAAGTAATTCATTTGTTTTATCATCTAAAGCTTTAAGGCTCTTAGCTTGTAATTCTTGACGTTTAAGAAGAACAGCTTGAGTTAAACATTGTTTAAAGATTGGAAGTGTGATGATGAAAGCTGAATTAATTTTACGTGTTAAGTTGAAGTTGCTGTATTGGATGCCTTGAATCATAGGAATTGTTTGAAGAGCAATGTTTTCAGCAATTTGAAGGTCATAAACACGTTGCGCAAGCATTTCGCGTGTTGTTTGTAAACTTTGCACTGTTGTAAGGGCAAGTCGGTCACCAGCATCTGCTTTAGCTTGAAACTCAGGAATAAGTTTTTGATCGATTTCTTCAAGACCCATTTCACCAGCTACAATGTATTTTTCAAGTTGTTCATAGTAAGCAATATTAGCATCATACATTGATTTAAGTGCTTTATTAGAATTTTGAATGTCCATATCATATTTTTTTAAGATGACATAGATTTTATCTACTTCTGTGCCCATGTTTTCGTATTTTTGGAACATAGCATCTACAGAGTTTTTAGCACGATTAAAAAGTTTTTGAAGACCTTTTGGTTCTTTGACATCTTCAAGTTCTTTAATATCAAATCGGTCCATAACTTTTGTAAGTTGCCCAATCATTTCTCCAGCTTCTTCAGCTTTAACTTGTTTCATAGTAGAAAGTAAGCTGTCTGAAATTTTTGAGATACCTTGTGTGGCATTTTGACCAAATGCAAGAATTGTATCCATATTATCAATGTGAATCTCACTTGTAAGGGCTTCAACTTCTGGAAGTTGACGTAATTTTTCTTTATAACTTACAGTATAAGCAGCTACATCTTCTTCCTTAACAGGAACGATTTCAGGTTGCGCAGCTGGTGCGCTTACTGAAAGTGTAGCAGGTGCAGGATTTTGCGCAACTTTCTCAAGTTGTTCTACATCTAATCCATTCTTAATTGAACTTTCTAATGAAATTGCCATAGGTTAAACACTCCTTTATTTGTTAAATAATCTATTGAAAAAGCCTTTTTTAGGTGGTGATTTAATCGAAAAATCATTAATCATCTCGTCTAGTTTAATGTCACTAATAAAACGAGGTGAAATCATAGCATTTACATTGCTTGTGCCATTAGGTGAAAGAATAACGATATCTAGTCCACAAGTATGTAAGAAACCTAATAAAAGTGCTATTTTTGTATCGCAAGGCATGTTGCCATTTAAATAAAGTACAAGTTTTGGAATCTGTGTTGTGAAATCAAAGAGGTCAATTAAAGCTAAGATTTCAGGACTCATATTAAAGCTTGTAGCAATTAAAGTCAGTTTTTCAGTTTCGCCAAAAGGAAAGTTAAAGAGGTTTGCATGGCGCATACTCATAAATTCATTAAGCTTACCTATTAAGAAGCTGATCGTTTCAATGCGTAAACTAGCCCATTTATTATATAAAGTATGGGTTCTTAGTT
>CALGWE010000192.1:0-2365 GCA_937935915.1 uncultured Clostridia bacterium | reverse complement strand
CTCTAAAGAACTCTTTAGAACCTAAATCACTAAAATTTTTGAAGCCCTTAAATATTTTATTTGCTGATTTTTCCTCTCTGTAAACAATATATTTATCATCTTCAGATAATCCTATTCCCCCTAGAACCATTCCTACTTTTTCATTGTCTCCATAAAAATACTCTTGTAATAAAGGAATTATTTTATTAATAACTACATTGATAATATCTGAATATGAATCACAGTTAACAAAATATGCATGACCTATTAAATGATCTCTATCTAATAAGAATTCTATCCTTTCATTAATTGCAATTAATAATTTATCTAGCTCTATACCATCAATTTCATCTAATACATCATAATCTGGCATCATTTCTTCAAATATAAATCTTCTTCTTAATGCAATATCAATTTGAGCTATAGATTTATCAGATGTGTTCATTGTTCCTATAATATATAAATTATTTGGAAGGCTAAACTTTTCTTTTGTATATGGTAAGTTAGCGACAATTTGATTACTTGTACCTATTCTTTTATCCTCTTCTAATAAGGTAATAAGCTCACCAAAAATTTTTGATATATTACCTCTGTTAATCTCATCAATAATAAGTACAAACTTCTTTGCTTCTTTAAAAGCTCTTTCCTTATTAATATAATTATTAACTTTAACCTTTTTATCATCATAACTTCCTTCATCTTCTTTATATTCATCTTTTAACCCCTCATAAGCTGCGTTATAAGCTATTTTTTTTAAAATCCCATCTTCTGTTACAAAATTACCTTTTCCATCTGATTTTAAACCTTCTATAAATTCCTCATATCCATAACTTTGATGGAATGTACAAAAAGCAATTTGTTCCTTATCAATAAGCTCCTTGTATCTGTTTAGCATAGCCTCTCTATTATTATTTTCAGCTATTTCTGAATATCCTTCAGGATCAATTATTTCTAATGCTTTATTTATAACATTATAAGTCTTTCCTGTACCTGGAGGCCCATATAAGATAAAATTCTTATTATCTTCATTTAATTCATCTACTTCATTAGATATACTTTCTTGTAGCTCGTGTGGTAAGTTAGTATTGTTTAAAATTATATCTAAAATTTTCTCATTTTTTATTTTAGTAAGTGTACCTAAATAATTTATTCCCTCAATTTCTCTAACTTCTTTTGATATCCATTCCACAGGAAGAGTATGATGTAACTTTTCATCATATTCGTACCCACTAGTAACATCTTCAAGTACCTCAGCTATTGCTGATACTTTAAACACAGAAATATTTCTTTTTTCACCCTTCGTATAAGAACTTTTTAATATAACAATATCACCTTTTTTTATTTCACTAAAATTAGTTAAGGTTTTAATTGTATTATTATGACTAATTGTATAATCAAATTGAACTAATAAAAAATCCATAGTAGATTATCTGTGTTATGATTTAATTGCTACAAAAAAAACAACACGGAGGATAATCACTATGGATCACCAAAATTCTAACATAGAATCACGTAAAAATAAACACTTGAATGCTAAAGAACGCTTGACTATAGAGCTACGTCTTAAAGATGGATATTCAGCGTATAAAATAGCCAAAGAGCTTAATCGTTCAATAAACACTATTCTTAATGAGATACGTCGTGGTACAACTACACAGATAAAGCAAGGCAAGCATATCAAAATGTATCTTTCAGATACTGGTGCCAATATTTACAATAGAAATCGTGAAAATTCTTGTCGTACATTTAAACGTCTAGAGTGTAGCGAGTTTATTAATTATGCTGTGGATAAGATAAAAAATCATTCATGGTCTCCTGACGCTTGTGTTGGTTACGCCCTTGCCACAGGCAAGTTTCAACGTTCTCAAATGGTTTGCACTAAAACTCTATATAATTATATTGATCTTGGGCTGTTAGAGGTTATTAATGCAGATTTGCCAATGAAGCTACGCAGAAATACTAAACCATCAAGAGTAAAAGAACACAAGAAAAAACTTGGCAGAAGCATTACTGAACGTCCAAGTGATATTGATAATCGTAAAGAATTTGGACATTGGGAAATTGATACTGTTGTTGGGCAAAAATCTAATAATGATTGTGTTCTTTTGACTATTCTTGAGCGTAAAACCAGGAATGCTATTATACAAAAAATTGAATCTAAGACTGTTGAAGCAGTTACGGGAGCACTTAACAGAATCCGTAACATATATGGCAAGCAGTTTAGTGAAGTTTTTAAAAGCATAACTGGTGATAATGGCTCTGAGTTTGCTGACTTATCCACATTAGAATCTGAAACAGGTACAAAGGTATATTTCACTCATCCATATTGCTCATTTGAGAAAGGTACAAATGAACGTCATAATGGTTTAATACGCCGTTTTATCCC
>CALGWE010000191.1:0-1913 GCA_937935915.1 uncultured Clostridia bacterium | reverse complement strand
TCCAGAATATACACTACCGGTAGTATCTCTTGTAACTGATGAGGATAATCTATTTGGATATGAAAAAGGTATTTATGTACCTGGACAAATATATGATATTTGGAAAAGTAATAACAAAGAAGCTGTCCTAGATTCAGGATCAGTACCAACTAATTATAATCAAAGAGGAAAGGAATGGGAGAGAGAAGCGCATATAGAAGTTTTTGAAATTAATGGTGAAAGAGTAGTTGCACAAAACGTAGGAGTGAGAATTTCTGGTGGACAGTCAAGAAATTATAATTGTAAAAGTTTAAAAATATATGCTAGAGAAGAGTATGATGATAAAGAACAGATAGAATATAACTTATTTAAAAACTTAAAAAAGAATGAAAACAACAATGAATATATTGAGCAATTTAAACGGATTAAACTTAGAAATTCAGGACAGGATTTTAATTATACTCTATTTAAAGATGCTTTAGTACATAGTATATTAGAAGACACAGGTATTGCTACACAAGCATATAGACCATCTGTTTTGTTTATAAATGGAGAGTATTGGGGGATTCATAATATAAGAGAAAGTTTAGATGAATACTATGTAGAAAGTCATTATGATGTGGATAAAAATAATGTTATAATAATTGATGACGATACTAGTGAAAAAAGAATGTATGTAAATGTAGGTCAGGAAAATGATATAGAAAGTTATGATAATATATAAAAATTGTTGGGTTTTTATAGGATGAAAATTTTTTACAATAAGGTTATAGTGCAATATGCATAAAAAAATATATTTAATGCCTGAGGGGCATTAAAACTGAATAAATAAACCAAATGAGATAGAAAACGAGGGGATTACAATGATACAAAGAGGACCGGTGGCACCTAAGGACCCAACAGAAAAACAAAGAGGCTTTTATATTTTACTAGATACTATTGTAGAAGCCCTAGAAAGAAAAGGACAAAGTCCTGCACAAGATATTTATTTAGATTGTGGCCGTTTAATGAACAATGCAAAGATTGTAGGAGATATAAAAGACCAAGAAATCTTAGATTTATTAGATAAAACCAATGACTTTAGAAAGCTTGTTAAAAAAATTGGGGTGACAGTCACAAGTAGTGAGACAGAAGAAGTCAACTTCGTATTTCATAGTTATGGCAAGGTGGACCGCTATAATGGGGGGACACGCATTGAAATGACTTGTCCTTGTAATGGGGCTGAATATATGATGGATTTAGAGGAATATGAGTGGTCTGAAGATGATGATGTAGTAGGGATGATGGCCTTTGAATTTCCTGAAGTGGGCATGACAGGTAAAGTAAGCGTGAAGCTTTATGTAGCAGATGGCTATGAAATACCAGAAATCTCAGTAGATCCACCAGTGGACTTTAAGAGCGTGGCTTATAAAGAGATGATTGCTAAGTCTTTAATGGATGCAGGCAATAACTATCGCTTAAAGAGGGGCATTGAAAAGGCACAAAAAGGGGAAGAAGTGACCATAGCTTATATTGGCGGCTCTATTACCCAAGGAGCTGGTGCCAAACCAATCCATTCAGAATGTTATGCAGCTAAATCTTATGAAGCCTTTAAAGAAAAGTTCACACCAAATCATGGGGCCAATATGCACTATATTAAAGCTGGTGTAGGTGGTACGCCTTCAGAACTCGGTATGATTCGTTATGATAGAGATGTTTTAAGAGACGGGGAAGCGGCACCTGATTTAGTAGTCATTGAATTTGCAGTTAATGATGAAGGGGATGAAACAAAAGGGGCATGCTTTGAAAGTTTAGTGTTAAAATGCTTAACGTCACCTAATAAACCAGCTGTAGTGCTTCTCTTTAGCGTCTTTTCTGAAGACTTTAATTTACAAGAACGTTTATCACCAATAGGCAAACATTATAATGTGCCAATGGTCAGTGTAAAAGATGCT
>CALGWE010000190.1:0-1177 GCA_937935915.1 uncultured Clostridia bacterium | reverse complement strand
ATTTGCTTAAAAAATAACAAGATAAAGGGAGGGTGTAATGTAGGAGGTTTGATACGTTATACCCTCCTTTTAGTTTGTTTTATATCCTTGTTTTAACAGTGGGCTTTGGTATAATAAAGAAAATAATAGCAGTAAAGGAGATTGAGATGAGGGCAGACCTACATATTCATACATTTTACTCAGATGGTACATTATCACCCAAAGAGGTGGTACGAATTGCTAAAGAAAAAGGTTTAGAGGTTGTGGCCGTTACAGATCACAATAAGATTGGGGCATGGGAATCGCTTGATGAAGCAGCGAAGAAAGTAGGCATTATCCCTATTAAAGGTTGTGAAATTAATTGTAAGTACCAAGATAAGGTGCTGCATCTTTTAGCTTATGGATTTGAAAATACACCGGAGCTTATGCAACTGATTCATAGGGCAGATGATGAAATGCAGCGCATGAGTGTAGATTTAGTAGAAAAGCTTACAAAAGATTATACTGGGATATCTATGGCAGATTACGAAGAATATGATTATGATGTGCGAAAAGGTGGCTGGAAAGGGCTCCATTATATGTATGACCGTGGCATTACAGAAAAGCTTTTTGATGGATTTAAGCTATATGGGAAATATGACTGCGACTTTACAAACTATTATTTCCCGGAAATAAAATCACTTTGTGAAGCCATTCACAAAGCTGGGGGAATAAGTGTTTTAGCACATCCAGGAGAATACTATAAGCATTTAAATGAATTGGAACTAAAGGGAGTATTAGAGAATATAAATCAGCAAGGAATAGATGGCATTGAATGTTACTATCCAACACATAGTGAGCTAATAACCAAAACTTGTGAGGCTTTTTGTGACAAATATGGACTTATTAAAACGGTAGGCAGTGATGAACATGGAGAATTTGGAAAACATGCAAAAGTCATAGAGCAAACAATTGGTTGTGTGTCAAAAACCATTACTAAAGACACTGTAAATAAATTAAGAGGGAAATATTAAGGCTATTAATTTATAAATAGAATGAAGGGGAATGGGGATGGAGGAGATTTTTGAAGTTGTGCTAGAAGTGATACTAGAATTAGCTGCAAATTTAGTTGAGATGATATGTGGGACATATATTTCCCATAAGTGCGAGGGTACAAAAGATAAATAAGCAAATGATGGAGGCGTTTAAATGACCAAGA
>CALGWE010000189.1:0-2788 GCA_937935915.1 uncultured Clostridia bacterium | reverse complement strand
CTAAAAAAATCTTATTAAATCAATAAGAATATATAAAAAGACGTCATATTAGTAGCTACTAATATGACGTCTTTTTATATATAAATTTATGTTTTAGTTATAAGACAAATTTTATAATGCGTATGATAAAAGTAACCTATACAAAGTGGAATAGATAGAAAAGTTTATATTTATTTACAACCTTTACACTGAGTGATATAGTGAATATATGTAAAAAAGAACGTAATTTAAGGGATTATAAGAAAAAGACGCGAAAAGTAAGATAAAAATGATTAATAGGCATAGTATTCATATCAATATTTTAATAAAGGGGGATTTTAGGTATGGGAAAATGGATAGATGGTGCAGTATTTTATCATATTTATACATTAGGTTTTTGTGGTGCACCTAGAGAAAATAATGAAGAGGAGTTAGTTGTTAGTCGCATACTTAAAGTGATAGATTGGATTCCACACTTCAAGGATTTAGGTGTTAATGCCATTTATTTTGGTCCTTTGTTTGAATCTACAAGTCATGGTTATGATACCATTGATTATACAAAAATAGACAAGAGGTTGGGAACAAATGATGACTTTAAAACAGTATGTAAAGCCCTTCACGAAGCTGGGATTAAAGTGGTATTAGATGGTGTATTTAATCATGTAGGCAGAGAATTTATAGGCTTTAAAGATTTACAAAAAAATAAATGGAACTCTAAGTATAAGGATTGGTTTCAAAATGTTAACTTTGATGGTAGAAGTCCTTATGGTGATGAATTTTGGTATGAAGGTTGGGAAGGTCATTTTAATCTTGTAAAATTAAATCTTAGAAATCCGGAAGTGGTAAATTATATATTTAATGCCATTGAAGGATGGATTCAAGAATTTGAAATAGATGGCTTAAGATTAGATGTTGCATATTGTATGGACCAAGATTTCTTTAGAGGACTTAGAACTTTTGTAGATAGTAAAAAAGAAGATTTTTGGCTTATGGGAGAAATGGTACATGGGGACTATAGACGATTAGTTGCACCAGATCTTTTAAATAGTAGTACAAATTATGAATGTTATAAAGGCATTTATTCAAGCCATAATGACAAGAACTACTTTGAAATTAATCATTCTTTAAATCGTTTATTTGCTCAAGGTGGCTTATATGAAGGTTTTAAATTATATAACTTTGTAGATAATCATGATGTTACACGTATAGGTAGTATATTAAAAAATAAGAATCACATTGAAAATGTATATACAGTGTTATTTACAATGCCCGGCATTCCTTCTATATATTATGGCAGTGAGTGGATGATAGAAGGAGAAAAGGGAAAAGGCTCTGATGATAATTTAAGACCAGCATTAGAACTAGAGGATTTCGTGCAAAAGGATGATACATTAATTCAGCATATCAAGAAGTTATCAGCAGCTAGAAGCAAGTTAAAGGCATTAAGCTGTGGTGACTATAAACAGGTCGTTGTAAAAAATGAGCAGCTTGTATATGAAAGAAGTTATGAAAATGAAAGTGTATATGTTGCTTTAAATCTTGCAGATCATGAAGAAACTTTAGATTTTAAAGTTAAAGAAGCAGGAGTTTTAGAAGACTATCTAGATGATAAAACGACTTATAGTGTAGAAAAAGATTTTATAAGTATAAAGGTGCCTGCGTGTGCAGCAAAGGTATTAGCACCAAAGAAAGAAACTATATAAATTTATAAGATCATTAAAGGGCTCCTAATTATTAGTCAAACTAAAAAGTAGCTAATAATTAGGAGCTTAAAGTTTAAGGATGGGAGAAAGATCATGTTAAATTTAAATAAGAAAAAGGATGGACATGTACACACACCATTTTGTCCACATGGGACAAAGGATAGCTTTGAACAATATATTTATGAAGCCATAAAGCTAGGAAAAGAAGAAATAAGTTTTACAGAACATTTTCCAATGCCACAAGGGGTAACTTCAGAAAGTTATTATAATGAATGTGTTATTAGAGAAGAACAAATAGAAGAATATGTAGAAGCTGTAAGAAAAGTAAAAGACGCATTTAGGACACAAATTAAAATTAATGTAGGTTTTGAAATAGATTATATAGAAGGTAAGGAGGAGGAGATAGAGATATTATTAGAACGATATGGAGAGTTTATTGAAGATAGCTTATTATCCATTCATTTTGTAAAATTAGGAGAGAAGTATTATGCTATTGATGACATGGCTGAATTTGAAATGTTATTAGATAAGGTGGGTAGCGTAGAAGGAGTATATGATTTATATTATGAGACATTATTAAAATCAGTACAATCAGATTTAGGAAGATATAAACCTAGAAGAATAGGTCATCCAACCTTAGTAAGGATATTCAATCATAAGTATCCATGTGAATATACAAATGATGCTCTTTTAGAAGAGATAGTACAGGCTATAAAAGCAAAAGGTTATGAAGTAGATTATAATGTAGCAGGATTAAGAAAAAAATATTGTAAAGAGGTATATCCATCAGGAAAAATGCTAACTCTATTAGAGCATAATAATATACCTATGACTTATGGCACAGATTCACATCAAAGTAATGATATAAAAAGTTAAAATAAAAAAATTAACAAGAAGTGTTGACATAGGTAAATAGATGGTGTATTATTATACAAGTCGACAGGGCAAAAGCCTTTCGATGTGAAGGAAAACTTCGGTGACATAACAACATGAACTTTGAAAATGAAATAGTAATCATAAACCAGTCGATTCATTAAACTACTTTAAGTAGTAAATGAGTACACTATGTACTAAGTAATTTAAGCCAGCAACGAATGTTGCAAGAG
>CALGWE010000188.1:0-1436 GCA_937935915.1 uncultured Clostridia bacterium | reverse complement strand
CAGGGCTCCCTTGATTGCTGCCATAGTAACGATAAGCAATTTCACCTTTTTCATTAATAAGTACTGCCTTTGTTGTTGTTGAACCCGCATCTATTCCAAGATAACAAGGGCCACTCACTTTTTCTATAGCAATGCTCACTGATTGATGTGAATCATGTCTTGCCTTAAAAGCCTCATAACTTGCTTGATCTTTAAAAAGTGGTGGTAAACTATGATTTGTACTTGTTACTTCTGTACTTTCAGCTGCCATAAATCGGTCCATTAATTCATCATAAGTTAAGGCTTCGGCTTTTTCATCAATGGCTAAAGCGGTACCAAGGGCTACATAAAGTGCAGAATCCTCTGGGAAAATCACATCTTCTTCTTTTAATTCAAGTTGTCTTGAAAATGCAGCTCTTAATTCAGATAAGAATGTAAGTGGTCCACCTAAAAAGGCTATTTTCCCCTTGATTGGACGGCCACATGCTAATACACTAATTGTTTGTACAACTACTGCATGAAAAATAGAGGCTGCAATATTTTCTTTAGATGCCCCTTCATTTAATAAAGGCTGTACATCTGTTTTAGCAAATACACCACAGCGTGCCGCAATAGGATAAATATGATTATAGTTTTTCGCTAATTCATTTAAGCCTCCTGCATCAGTTTGTAAAAGGGCTGCCATCTGATCAATGAAGGCACCTGTTCCACCAGCGCAAGTTCCATTCATACGCTGTTCAATGCCACCTTCAAAATAAATAATTTTAGCATCTTCACCGCCAAGTTCGATAACAACATCTGTTTCAGGATGTTTTACTCTTGTGGCCTTTGTACTTGCAATAACTTCTTGGATAAATGGAATACGCATTTTCTCTGCTAGTCCCATTCCTCCAGAACCTGTCATTTGTATTTTGATCATACCTTCTCTTAAATACTGCTCAGCTTTTTCTAACTGACTTTTTAAGGTGTTTTTTATATCTGATAAGTGACGATTATATGTCTTATAGATCATCTCGTCATTTTCATCTAAAATAACTAACTTAATTGTTGTCGATCCAATATCAATACCAATACGTCGCATGATTATTCGTGTCTCCTTCAGCTGTCTCATTCTAGCTATTTTTTCATAACTTATTTATTGTATCAAAAAAATGTTATATATGTAATATATTTTACATAAATAATACGTCTCCTATTTTTGTAAATTAAAAAAACCCTCTTAGATTCATTGCCTAAGAGGGGTAAGACTTTCTTATTCACCTTTACGTAAGTTTTCCATACGTTCTTTTAAATCTTCTGGCAATAAGTCTGATAATAAATTACCTTCTTCAATCTGAGCCTCTCTATAAGTTTCTAAAGTTCTTTGACTAGCATGTTCCATTTCTATCTTTAGCTCTCTTGCTGAAAGTAATCTGCACCCTGCGCCACGAATAATCACTTGTTCCAATCCATCGGAT
>CALGWE010000187.1:0-3807 GCA_937935915.1 uncultured Clostridia bacterium | reverse complement strand
GGAATTGTTTTTATAGTGGTAGGGATATTCAATTACAAGTTTCCGCAGGCAGCGTGTTATATGCCGCCAGAATGGAAGATAAGAGAAGAAGAAAATAAAGACCATATAAAAGGTGTTAAAATAGCTGGTATAAGCTTAATGGTTATAGGCTTAATTATGCTTATTCTTGGCATTTTATAGTGGTAAATAAGGGAGGGCAAAATGATTGAGTATTTTGTACTCCCTTATTTTTTTGAATGAATCTAATATTTTGCTAGGTATATTTTATAAAAATACAACATTGTGTAAAAATAACAGAAAATAGCAGTAGACAAATGACAAAATATAAGATAAGATGATTAACATAAAAACGGACATCGTATAAAGTTGATAATAAGGTTCAACAGTTTCTACCAAATCACCATAAATGATTTGACTACGATATGCATAAAGGAAAGATTATATTTACATATCAGAAACTCATTATACGGTCATGACAAACATGGAGGCATAATGATGGACAAAATAAGAACTTACTTTGAATTTGATAAAAAGGGTACAAACTTCAAAACAGAAATTATAGGAGCTTTAACCACTTTCTTAACTATGGCATATTGCTTATTTTTAATTCCAAACGTATTAGCACAAACAGGGATGCCAGAAGGTAGTGTGTTTGTGGCAACAGCATTAGCAGCAGCAGTTGGTTCATTTATCATGGGGGCCTTTGCTAAGTTTCCACTAGCATTAGCACCTGGGATTGGTGTCAATGCATTCTTTACTTACAGTGTATGTTTAGGTATGGGGATATCATGGGAAACAGCACTTGCAGGCGTTTTAATGTCAGGACTTATTTTTATTCTTATTTCAGTAACAGGATTACGAGCCCTTATTATTAAGGCTATTCCAAAAGACCTTAAACTTGCTGTATCAGCAGGAATTGGATTATATATTGCATTTATTGGACTTAAAAATGCAGGTATTGTTGTATCAAGTCCATCTACTATTGTAGCTTTAGGAAATCTTAAAGATCCTAGCGTATTATTAGCAATCTTTGGCGTTTTAGTTATAGCAGTATTATTAGTGAGAAATGTTAAAATAGGAATCTTTTTAGGTATTGTAATCACAACTGTTTTAGGCATGATTTTAGGGATAATAGATATACCAACAAAAGTGGTTGCAATGCCACCATCTATTATGCCAACTTTCGGTGTGGCGATTTCACACATTAAGGATGTATTTACACCATCTATGCTTGTAGTGATTTTTACATTTTTATTTATGGATTTCTTTGATACTGCAGGAACATTAGTAGCAGTAGGGACAAAGGCTGGGCTTGTAAAAGAAGATGGGACTATTGAAAATGGCTCAAAGGCATTACTTGCAGACTCTGTAGCAACTTGTATTGGGGCCGTGTTTGGTACGACTAATACGACTTCTTATTTAGAATCATTATCAGGGATTTCACTAGGTGCAAAAACAGGCTTTTCAAGTGTAGTTGTAGCTTTCTTATTCCTTGTATCCATGATCTTTTCACCGCTATTAACAGTGATTACATCGGCAGTTACAGCACCAGCGCTTATCATCGTAGGCTCTATGATGTGTAGTGCCTTAAAGGATATTGCTTGGGATAAGAGTGAGATTGCTATTGCAGCATTTTTAACAATTATTTTAATGCCTCTGACTTATAGTATAGGTGAAGGTATTGCATGTGGTTTCTTAACTTATGTTGTACTTATGATCTTTAAAGGTGAGTATAAAAAGGTGCATCCAGTAATGTATGGACTTGAGGGTTATTTGTACTTTACTTTATGAAATGATAAGTAGTAGTTTTGATATGAATTAGAAAATAAATAATAGATAAAAAATAAATGGCGATAAACAAATAAATATGTTTGTTTATCGCCATTTATTTTTTGTGGACTAAAAGTAATTTTTAATGAGTTTTGTATAAAATATCTAGTCAAAAGTAAATAAGTATAGTTTAAAGTAATAAAAACATTGATGGATATTAAAATAAATAGTAAAATATTATAAAAGATTTAGAAAATAAAAAGGGGAAATCGATATGCCTATTACAGAGCTTTTAGAACGAAATAGTGTGCAGTATGGGAATGATATTTGTCTCGTAGAAATTAATCCTGAGGTAAAAGAAAAAAGACGTGTCACATGGAAAGAATATGAATTAATGGAGCCTAATCCAGTGACACATTATCGTAGAGAAATTTCATGGCATGTATTTAATGAGAAAGCAAATCGTTTTGCAAACTTATTATTAGAAAGAGGAATTGAAAAAGGGGATAAAGTTGGAATTTTGTTAATGAACTGTTTAGAATGGCTTCCAATTTATTTTGGAATTTTAAAAACAGGTGCATTAGCAGTACCACTTAATTTCAGATATGCACCAGATGAAATTAAGTACTGTGTAGAACTTGCAGAAATAGATATTTTGGTATTTGGACCTGAGTTTATCGGACGTGTAGAAGAAATTGCAGATGAAATTAGTAAGAACAGATTATTATTCTACGTAGGTGCAAACTGTCCAACCTTTGCAGAAGATTATGGATCACTTACAGCAAACTGCTCAAGTAAAACACCTGATATTAAATTAACTGATGATGATGATGCAGCCATATATTTCTCATCAGGTACAACAGGTTTTCCAAAGGCAATTTTACATAAGCATAGAAGCCTTATGCACTCAGCGAAGGTAGAACAAAATCACCATGGTCAAACAAAGGAGGACGTTTTCTTATGTATTCCGCCACTTTATCATACAGGTGCTAAAATGCACTGGTTTGGAAGCCTTATTTCAGGAGGAAAAGCAGTACTTCTACGTAGTACAAAGCCAGAATACATTATTCAATCAGTTTCTAAAGAAAAGTGTACTATCGTATGGCTCTTAGTACCTTGGGCACAAGATATATTAGAAGCGTTAGATAGAGGAGATATAAAACTTACAGATTATGAACTTGCACAATGGCGTTTAATGCACATTGGTGCTCAACCAGTACCACCAAGCTTAATCTCTAAATGGAAGGAATATTTCCCTCATCATCAATATGATACAAACTATGGATTAAGCGAATCTATTGGACCAGGTTGCGTGCATTTAGGGGTAGAAAATGTACATAAAGTAGGAACTATAGGTAAAGCAGGATATGGATGGGAAGTTAAGATTGTAGATGAAAAAGGTGAGCTTGTAAAACCAGGAGAAGTTGGGGAACTGGTAGTAAAAGGGCCTGGGGTAATGACTTGCTATTATCATGATGAAAAAGCTACTAAGGAAGTTTTAAAAGATGGATGGCTCTTTACAGGAGATATGGCACAGGAAGATGAAGATGGTTTCATTTTACTTGTAGATCGTAAAAAAGATGTCATTATCAGTGGTGGCGAAAACTTATATCCAGTACAGATTGAAGACTTTATTCGCACAAATGATGCTGTTCATGATGTAGCTGTTATAGGTCTTCCAGATAAACGACTTGGTGAGATTGCAGCAGCAATTATTGAAATAAAACCAGGATATAGTTTGACAGAAGAGGAAATTAATGAATTCTGTATGAAATTACCTCGTTATAAGAGACCAAGAAGAGTATTCTTTGAGGATATTCCAAGAAATCCAACAGGTAAAATTGAAAAAAATACGCTTAGAAAAATGTTCTGTACAGAAAATTTAGTAGAAGCACAAAATCGTGGATAAAAACTCAAGCTGACTGCAAATTTATATTTGCAGTCAGTCTTATTTTATCTATTAAATAGGTAAGATAATCTTAAAGTGCAGCATTTGAGCTAGCTTGAAAGGCATATTTTGAATTGGAATGAATGAGA
>CALGWE010000186.1:0-25969 GCA_937935915.1 uncultured Clostridia bacterium | reverse complement strand
TTAAGGCTTTTTTTAACACCAACAACTAAAGTTTGTTTGCCATGGCGATATTGTTCATGTAAATTTTCACCTGGAATATGACTTTTAATACGATTAGCTGCAGCTTCTATGACATCTACTTTACCTTGTTCTTTAAAAAGATGATAAAGATTTTTGCCTAAAGGATAATCAAGAGCACCTTTTTCAAAAATAACACGTTGTGGAATAAACATAAGTTACCTCCAAATTTATAAGGCAATATATGATTAGTGTGCACAGTGTATGTAAAAAATACGAAATTAAGTTGACTATTTACATAGTGGAATTTAAAATTAAAATATTGTTTAAAATATGAAAATAAGATTTGTATTATGGAGGAGAATATGGTTTGGTTATTTCGTATCTTAATGATATTTGGCCTTTTAAATTTAGCGAATATCATTATTGTAGATGGTGGCGCAGGAATGGAAGTTGTATGGGTGATAATTATTGGGCTAAGCTTTTTATTTTCATTTAAAAAGATTTGCCACTTTTTCTTTAAAAGAAAATGGTTTAAAGGTTTATTTATTATAGCAATTAGTTTATTTATTATAGTTGAAGGATTAATAGTAGTTAATGGATTGGGTATTAATGTGCCTGAAAATGGAGATTACATTATTGTATTAGGTGCAAGAGTAAGAGGGGAACAGATTTCACTATCTTTAAAGGCACGTTTAGATAAAGCGTGTGCTTATTTAAATGAAAATCCAGATACTAAAGCTATATTATCTGGAGGACAAGGTCCTGGTGAAAATATTTCAGAAGCAGAAGCCATGCAAAGATATCTTGTAGCACAAGGTATTGAAAAAGAACGCCTGTATTTAGAGGATCAATCTAAGGATACAACTGAAAATATTAAAAACTCATTTGAAATAATAGATGGGCAAAAAGAAGAGGCTACTGTGATAGTAGTAACCAATCGTTTTCATGTTCTAAGAAGTAAAATGATAGCAGGAGATTTAGGGAAAAAGGTAAGTGGCATAGGTGCTAGAACATTACCATATTTAATTCCTACCTATTATTTAAGAGAATTTTTTGCAGTAGTAGTAGAAGCTATAATGTAGTAAAAAGGTAGTTTGTCATTAAACAAGCTACCTTTTTATATTATATTTATGACACTTTTTAGAATAAATTGTTTGTGTTAAAATAACTATGTATTGTCATATAAATATTAAGTGCGTTATATAAAAAATAACATGTTTAATACTTAACTTATATTTAGGGAGTGAAAAAAATGAAAGTATTACTTATTAATGGAAGCCCTCATAAAACCGGATGTACTTTTACAGCATTAAGTGAGGTTGCTAAAACTTTAAATGAAAGTGGCGTTGAAACAGAAATCTTCCATATTGGTGCTAAACCTGTAGGGGGTTGTGTAGCTTGCGGTGGATGTAGTGGGAAAGGACAATGTGTCTTTAATGATGGCATTGTTAATGAACTGATTGCAAAAGCCAAAGAAGCAGATGGTTTCGTTGTAGGATCACCAGTTTACTATGCTTCACCTAATGGTAACTTACTTAGTGTTTTAGATAGAGCCTTTTATGCAGGCAAAAATAATTTTGTACACAAACCAGCAGCAGCTATTGCAAGTGCAAGAAGAGCAGGAACAACTGCTACATTAGAAGTCATTAATAAGTACTTTACTTTTGCACAAATGCCACTTGTGTCTTCAAGTTATTGGAATATGGTTCATGGGGGTAAACCAGAAGAGGTTATGCAAGACTTAGAAGGTTTACAAATTATGCGTAACTTAGGTAGAAATATGGCATGGCTTCTTAAATGTATTGAAGCTGGTAAACAAAATGGCATTGAACTTCCTCAAAATGAATTTAATAATAAAACAAGTTTTATTAGATAAAAGCTTTTATAGAGTAAACGTTAAAAAAATAGGCTATCAATGTTGATAGCCTATTTTTTTATAATTGTTCGCTAAGACTTTCCCATTCTTCATAAAGATTAGCAACTTTTTCTTCAAGTTCTCCTTTTCTTTGAAGGAGTTCTTTGCTTTTCTCCGCATTTGTATAAACTTCTTCAAGACAAAGATCTGCATCAATGCTTTCCATTTCAGCTTCAGATTCTTGAATAGCTGTTTCTACTTTTGCAATTTGATTTTGGATACGACGAATTCTTGTTTGTTCCTCTTTTTGCTTTTGCCAGTCATCTTTATTAGATGTAGTAGCAGGAGCTGTTTGCACAGCAGGAAGAGGTGTCTTCGCCATGTTTTTAGAAGGAGCCGCAGCAACTGGTGTGTTTACGAGTTCCTTTTTCTTTTCGATATAGTAATCATAGTCACCAAGATATTCTTTTGTGCCAACTTGAGTCATTTCAACTACTTTAGTAGCTGTTTGATTAATGAAGTAACGGTCATGGGAAACGTATAATACTGTCCCTTCATAATTTGAGATAGCACTTTCTAAAATTTCTTTAGATAAAATATCTAAGTGGTTAGTTGGTTCGTCTAGGATTAAGAAGTTAGCTTTAGAAAGCATAATTTTAGCAAGTGCCACACGGCCTCGTTCGCCACCACTTAATGCTGAGATTGGTTTAAAGACATCATCATTTGTAAATAAGAAAGCCGCAAGCATATTACGAATTTCTCCATTTTTAAGCTCAGGGAAAGAAGTTTGAATTTCTTCCATAATCGTATTACTAGTGTCTAATGTAGAATGCTCTTGGTCATAATAGCCAATCATAACATTAGAGCCAAGTTTTACTGTTCCAGAAGTAGCAGGAATTTTCTCTAAGATAATACGGAATAATGTGGTTTTTCCTACACCGTTAGGACCAACTAAAGCAACTTTATCTCCTTTTTTGATAGACATATTCATACTATTAAATAAAGGGGCATCTTCGAAAGATTTACTAACATCTTTCACATCCAATACATCATTTCCACTTGGAATACGAGGTGTAAGGACAAGTTGCATAGGTTTATTATCAATCATAGGTGCGTCCATGACTTCTATTTTTTCAAGGGCTTTCTCACGGCTTCTTGCACGTTTAAGAGATTTTTCACGATTAAACTGCTTAAGTTTAGCAATGACAGCTTGTTGCTGCGCGATTTCTCTTTGTTGTTTTTCAAAGTGTTTCATTGCAATTTCATATTCTTTTTCACTCTTGATCACATAATCACTATAGTTACCGTTGTAAACGAAAGCTTGACCAAATTCTAAGTGAATGACTTTAGTTACAATCTTATCTAAGAAGTAACGGTCATGGGAAATGATAATAACAGCGCCTTTATAACTACGAAGGAAACCTTCAAGCCATTCAATGGCTTCAATATCTAAGTGGTTAGTTGGCTCATCGAGAAGTAAAAGTGTAGGTTCTTGAAGTAAAAGCTTACCAAGGGCAACACGGTTTTTTTGTCCCCCAGATAAAATTGAAATAGGTTTTTCATAAACTGATTCATCAAAACCGAGTCCTTTTAAAACACCTTTTACAAGACTTTTGTATTCATAACCTTTTTTATTTTCGAATTCTATACGAAGGGCATCATAAGCACCGATTAAATCTAAAGAAGAAGTTCTTGCAATTTCAGCTTCCATTTCATGAAGCTTTTCTTCAAGGGCAATAACCTCATCAAATACATGGAGAAGCTCTTCGTAAACCGTACGATCTGAATCTAAATCCATATGTTGTTTTAAATAGCCAATAGAACAGTCTTTACTACAAGAAATACTCCCACTATCACTTTCCATTTCTTTTGTAAGAATTTTAAGAAGTGTTGTCTTACCAGCACCATTATTGCCTATTAAAGCGACCTTTTCGTGATCTTCTATATGAAAACTAACATTTTTTAATACAGCTTGATCAATAAATGTTTTTTGTATATTACTGCATGAGATAATCATTTTTAGCCTCCTTAGTAAATCTTATCTAATTTTAGCAAAAAAAAACGCAAAATGAAAGAAAAGAGGCCAAGAAACTACATTGACAAAAAAAAAACATAAATGTATACTGAAATCAATAATAAAAGCGTAGTGAGGAGTTGAAAACATGACGGGAGAAAGAAAGATTTCGATGGCAGTAGTAAGACGTCTTCCTCGATATTATCGTTATTTAGGCGAGTTATTACAAAAAGGTGTGACCAAAATCTCTTCTAGAGAGTTAAGTGAAAAAATGAATGTAACAGCCTCACAAATTCGTCAAGACCTTAACAATTTCGGAGGCTTCGGGCAACAAGGATATGGGTATAATGTAGAGTATCTTCACACAGAAATTGGAAAAATTCTTGGACTTCATCAAAGTTATAAAATGATTATTGTTGGAGTAGGTAATTTAGGACAAGCAATTGCTAATTCCAATTCGTTTAGTAAACATGGATTTAAATTGGTTGGTCTTTTTGATGTTAACCCAAGGCTTATTGGTATGAGTATACATGGCGTTGAGGTACAAGACATCGATAAGATGGAAGAGTTCGTAAAAGAAAATGGTGTGGAGATTGCTATTCTAACAATGCCAAAAGCACGAGTAAAAGAGACAGCAGAGAATCTGGCACAATGGGGAATTAAGGGCTTATGGAATTTCTCACCAGTGGATTTATTCCTGCCTGAAACTGTACAAGTTGAAAATGTACACTTATCGCATAATTTAATGACATTAGCTTATAAAATTAATGAGGCAGAACACGGGCGTACGCCTAAACAACTTTAATATAGGAGTTACCACGAAGAAGTCAGTGGTAACTCTTTTGTTGTATACTTTAGTTATAAAAACCACCAGCTCTGCTGGTGAGAATAAAATACTTTTAGTATGAAAAAATAAAACCTCCTTTGTTAAGAATGATAATGGTTCGCCAACCGTATCAAATAACAAAGGAGGTTTGTCAAATGAATGACATTCAAAGTTTATCACATTCTAAATGGAGATGCAAATACCATATTGTGTTTGCACCTAAGTATAGAAGACAAGAAATATATGGGAAATTAAAAGCAGATATAGGACAGATTTTACGTCAGTTATGTGAGCAAAAAGGTGTAGAAATAATTGAAGCTCATGCATGTAAAGATCATATACACATGCTAGTATGTATTCCACCAAGTA
Source organism: uncultured Clostridia bacterium (assembly GCA_937935915.1). Taxonomy (GTDB): domain Bacteria; phylum Bacillota; class Clostridia; order Lachnospirales; family Cellulosilyticaceae; genus Cellulosilyticum. The sequence continues at coordinate 20,905 of CALGWE010000186.1, read as the reverse complement.
TGAGTGTTGCGAGTTTTATGGGATATCTAAAAGGAAAAAGTACACTATTAATTTTTGAGAGACATGCAAATTTAAAATATAAGTATGGTAATAGGCATTTTTGGTGTAGAGGATACTATGTAGATACTGTAGGAAGAAATCAAAAAATCATAGAAGACTATATCAGAAATCAAGTAAATGAAGATCTTATATCAGATCAAATCTCGCTTAAAGAATATATGGACCCGTTTACGGGTCGCAAGAATTAAGAGGCAAAAAAGACAGCCACTTTAGTGGCTGCCTGTGAAAGTAATGCGATTGGCGGACCAATCGGTGCATCTTTTAAGATGCTGCCAGTAATGTGCCCTTCTAGGGCTGTGCAAACCACCAGTTCAACTGGTGGTATTGATTAAGGTTCATTTATTGTGTCACCTATTTTTTGTGTTCGTGATTTTTGAGGTGGTCCATGCAGTATTCGTAGTTGCCGTTGCAGCTTGAGCAGTATCTGAATTCCATGTCTGGGTCAGTAAGTTCTGTTTTGCCGCATACTGTACATTTGTGGAAAGCTACACGAATAGGGTCACCTTTTTGAAGTTCACGTTTTTGTTTCCTAAAGTTTTTTTGTGTAGCTGTTGGCTTAGCTCCTTTAATAGATTTACCAAAGAAGATTAAGAAGTTAAGTAAAGAAACAACAATTAAAATCTTTTGACCTAAGCCTGGCATAATAAATTGATAAGCTAAAAGTGCTACATCTAAAAGGGCTAAGTACTTCACTTTAACAGGTAAAATATAAAACATTAAAAACTCTACATTTGGGAATAAAGTTGCATAAGCTAAAAATAATGATAAGTTAATATAGTATGCTGAAGCAGAAATGTTATACCCTGTAATAAGTGAAACAATACTTGAACCAATTACTGTAAAGAGGGCACCAGAGAAATAATAAACATTAAACTTAAAAGTTCCCCAAGCATCCTCTAAAGCTGCACCTATTGAATAATATAAGTACAACATAAAGAATAAGAAAATAATACTGTGACTATCTGGAATAAATACGAAAGTAACAAGTCTCCAAATTTGCCCGTGTAAAACTGCTGCTAAATTAAATGAAAGCAAGCTTGAAATGCTAATTCGTGTAATCATTTCTAAGAGAAAGATAACACCATTTCCAATGATGATATACTTCATTAAGTCACGAATAGCATACTTACCATATTTACGTGATAACTTGTCTAAAAAGTCCATAAGTACCTCCTTATAAATTCATATCAATCATATACTTTTGATTTATAATATATCATAGTTTATAATAAAATTGATAATCTTGCTGAATATATTGTAATCTTTGTAGAAATATATAATGAACTATAAACCTATAATACATAAACATATACTGTTAATTAGTATATAACAGCATCAAGTATACAATATAAAGAAATATTGGATAATCATACTTTAGTATAGCATAGGCAATAGTTTATTCAAAGGGGCAGGAGAATAGAGGAGGAAATGGCAGTGGAGAAGTATGGAAAATCATTTAGTGAAATGGGATTTAAAGAGAAGTTAGAACACCTATGGGAATATTATCGAAAGCCTGCCTTATTTTGTCTTATAGCAGGTGTATTTTTGATACAATTAATCACGGCAATGCTTGCACCAAGAGAAGTTAATACAGTAGATATTACTTTAGCCGGTAAGATTTATACTGAAGATCAAAAGGCATTAGATGAAGTAACTACAAGTTTTAAGGAAAACTTCGATGCAGGGCTTATGATTTCAGCAATAGATTGGACAAGGTCTACAGAAATGGAGCTTGCTACAGCACAAAAGATTGCACTTCAAATTACAACTAAAGAATTAGATATTTTAGGCCTTCCACCACAAACATTTGATAATTATTTAAGGGAAACAGGACAAGATATGTTTAGGCCATTAGATGAAATACCAGAGTGTAAAACTCTTTTAGAAGAATATAAAGACCAACTTGTAATCGCAGGTTATAATAAAGATGAAAACTTTAATATTACTAAAGGTGATCAGCATGTATTTGGAATCAAAGTATCAAAGATTGACAATATACCAAGTAGTGAATTAGGTGAAGAAATCGTATTAGGTATCACAACTACTGCAAAAGATATTGATAAAACAGTAGAAATGATGAGATACTTATTAGAAAGTAAATAGTTTTAAGAGGAGAAGAGACATGAGTTTTGTAAAAAGAATTGGCATAGTAGGTGGTGGTGTATCTGCCTTAATGTTATGTATAGAAGCAGCAAAAGCAGGTATTGCAACAACCTTATTAGACCCAAAAGTAGACTGCGTTGGTGCACAAATTGCAACAGAACACATTTTAGCAACAATTAATAATGAAAATATAGAAAAGCTTAGTTTAAGAGTAGATGCAATCGTATTTAATTCAAAGTTAGACTTTCCATTAGAATGTAAATTACATTGCAAGACTTATCCATCTAAAGCAGCAATGGATGAACTAAGTAATCCAAAAGGAATTCTAGAGCTTCTAGAAGTATTAGAGATTCCAACGGCTACAACTTATTATCAAGATAATAAAGAAATGGCATTTGAAAAAATTGAAAACATTAACTTACCATTTAATTTCATTAAGCAATATGGTAGCCGTAGCGAATTAAAACGTGTAGAAAGTCATGAAGATATGGCAGACTTTATATTAGATATGGATGATCAGATTGATAGCTTTGCCGTTCAAATTATTCCAGAATATGTAAAGAATATTATGAGCCTTGTTATTATAGATGAAGCAGGTAAGTTACAAATTTATGATCCATTAGAAGGATCATATGAAGCTAAAAAGGTGTGTAGCGTAAAAGTAGCAGATGATTTAACAAAGACAATGATTCAGAAGATAGCACGCCTTAATCGTAAAGTTTTGAAAGAAATAGAAGGAGCTGGTGTATATACTCTTAAATATGGTATTAAAGCCAATAAGAGTCTAGAGTTTGTTGAGATTACTCCAGAAATAGATATGGCAGCACTGCTTACTTTAGAAGCACATGATGTTTCTATTTATGAACAGTATATGCACCTTATGATGGATATGCCAATTATAGCACCAACTCTAGAAACATATGCACATGGACATATTAAAGAAACTGATAAACCAATGGATAAAAATAAACCATATCATATGTATAACTTAGGTTTAACAAACCTTTGCATTACAAGAAATAGTATAGAGAAATAAAAAAGGAGCTAACTTGAGAAAAATAATTTCAAGTTAGCTCCTTTTTAGACTCTATTTTTTAGTAAGATTATGTTTTTCAAGGTGACTAGCAACCTTAGCAGCATCACTATTATGTACAAGAGGTGTTACATCATTGATGTGGCCATTTTGGCCAAAAAGATAGAAGGAAGCAAAATTATATGCTTGAGCCGCACGTTTTTCAGTAGGGTAGATACCTAAGTGAATTTGTTTTCTATTATAACCAATATTTGCCCTAAAGCCACTTTTGGTCTGGCTAACGCCACGATATGTATTGCCAGCAATGGCACGTTTACGAGTTGCACTAGGTGTTTTAAGTCTTGGAGAAAGCTTAATACTCGCATAAATGGCATCGTACTCAGCCTTTGTAATAAATGGAATTGTATTAAGTATGTATTCCCGTTGTACGTCTGATTGGGCCATAAGGAAGTCGGCAGCCTTGTTATAAGCAATAGCAGCTGTAATTTCCGAAGGATAATGGCCTAAGATTAAAGGCTGAGTAGTATATATTGTTGCAGTATAAAATGTTTGGTCATCTATAATTTTTTTACAAACCCCTTTATAAGTATTGATGACTTCGATATTATCTCTTCTAAAATCGTAAGGATTCCCGTTTTTAAAGACATAATCTTTACCAGCAGTACTATGATTTAATATTCCAAAGCGATTTAAAAGACTTTGTTGGGAGATACTATCATATGTATATAAATAATTACCACGTTTATTTATTTTATAAGTAGAGAAGAATAACAAATCCTTCATATCAAATGTTAAAATGATATCTTTAGACAAATAATAATGGAAGTAAGAGTCCATTAAATAAATAGGATTCTTAATATACATTTTATGATCTCTAAAATTACAAAGGCTAATAATCTTTTTAAAGTCTATAAGAGAATGGGGAAAGTCTAAAGTACCAAAAGAAGCACACATAATCTCATGGGCATCTTGAAGCGCCTTAGTAGCAGCTTCATTAGAATCAAATAAACCTAGATATAGTTTCTTCTTTTTATAAACAAAATAAACTTTATAAGTGGTACGGTCCCCTTTTAGATTAGGATAGATATAAGACATAAAAATCACCGTCCTTGAATTTAATCATACATCATAAATAAAATAAAATAAAGTATATGCAAAATAAAGCAATCAAAGGATATACAATAGTTAAAAAACACAGTATAATAAGGATGAATGAGAACCTAAGAAAACCTTTTATCTTTAAGGAGGAAAAAAATGAACGCAGTATCACAAAAAACTATTAACACTATTAGGGTGCTTGCAGCAGAGGCAATTCAAAAAGCAAATTCAGGACATCCAGGGCTTCCACTTGGATCAGCGCCTATGGCTTATACATTATGGGCAGAAGAAATGAATCACAATCCTAAAAATCCTAAATGGGAAAATAGAGATAGATTCGTACTCTCAGCAGGACATGGTTCAGCACTTCTTTATACATTACTTCATTTATTTGAATATGGATTAACAATTGAGGACCTTCAAGGATTCCGTCAAGAAGGAAGTTTAACACCAGGACATCCAGAGTTTGGACATACTGTAGGAGTAGAAACAACAACAGGGCCATTAGGACAAGGTATTGCAACAGCTGTAGGTATGGCTATGGCAGAAAAACATTTAGCAGCTAAATTCAATAGAGATGGTTATAATGTAGTAGATCACTATAGCTATGCTTTAGTTGGTGATGGATGCTTAATGGAAGGTATTTCATATGAAGCAGCAGCAATAGCTGGAACACTTAAACTTGGTAAATTAATCGTTCTTTACGATTCAAATAATATTACAATCGAAGGAAGCACAGATATTGCATTTAGAGAAAATGTAAGAGCACGCTTCGAAGCACAAGGTTTTGAAACATTCTTAGTAGAAGATGGAAATGATATAGAAGCTATTGCAAAAGCTATTAAAGCAGCAAAAGCTAACTTAGACAAACCAAGCTTTATCGAAGTTAAAACACAAATCGGTTATGGTTGTCCTAAAAAACAAGGGAAAGCATCAGCGCATGGTGAACCTCTTGGAGTAGACAACATCGTTGAAATGAAAGAATTCTTAGGTTGTGAAAAAGATGAATTCTTCGTAGCAGAAGATGTACGTGCACACCTTGCAGAAATCGTAAAAGCTGGTGAAGCTAAAGAAGCTGCATGGAATGAATTATTCGAAAACTATGCAAAAGCTTATCCAGAACTTGCTGCAGAGTGGAAACAATGGTTTGGCGAAGAAGAAGTAGATTTATCAGACCTTTACGAAAAATACTCTGATACTACTGCTAAAAAAGCAACACGTAACGCTTCATTTGAAGTAATCAATGAAATGGCAAATCGTGTACCTAACATCATTGGTGGTTCAGCTGACCTTGCACCATCTACAAAAACTTATATGAACGGAAAAGGTGACTTCAGTAGTGATGACTACTCAGGTCAAAATCTTCACTTTGGTATTCGCGAACACGCAATGGGAGCTGTTGCGAATGGTATTGCAGTTCATGGTGGACTTAAAACATTCTGCTCTACATTCTTCGTATTCAGTGATTATATGAAAAATCCAATGCGTCTTGCAGCACTTATGAAATTACCTGTAACTTATGTGCTTACACATGATAGTATCGGTGTAGGGGAAGATGGACCAACACATCAACCAATCGAACAACTTGCTATGCTTCGTAGTATACCAAACATGGTAACATTCAGACCAGCAGATGCTAAAGAAACAGTAGCAGCTTGGGAATATGCTTTAAATAGCAAAACAGAACCAGTTGCAATCGTTCTTTCAAGACAAGACCTTCCATACCTTGCAAACACAGGCGCTGACGCTAAAAAAGGTGCATATGTTGTAGCAGGTGTAGAACCAAAAGATGCAGATATCATCTTAATGGGTTCAGGTTCAGAAGTACAACTTGCTGTAAAAGCGACAGAAGAACTTGCTAAAGAAGGTATCAAAGCTACTGCAGTAAGTATGGTTTCTATGGATGTATTTGAAGAACAATCTAAAGAATACAAAGAAAGTGTATTACCATCAAATAAAACTAAGAGAGTAGCTATTGAAGCTGCATCTTCATTTGGATGGCATAAATATACAGGATTCGAAGGTGAAGTTATTGCAATTGATCACTTTGGTGAATCAGCTCCAGCTGGAGTTATCTTCGAAAAATACGGTTTCACAGTAGATAACGTAGTAAAAGTAGCTAAAGGAATCCTTTAATTATCAAGCCTTTAGAGAGGTTTAATAAAGTATAAAGAGAGACATCGCATTTAAGCGATGTCTCTTTTTTTATAACCTTCGACACAAAAATTTCCATTAATTAAACTCCAAAAAACACCAAGCGTAACAAAACTATACATGTCGGTCTGAATATATTGAATTATTTATTCAAAAATATATAATGAATTCATACAAGGGGTTAAAACTTTAAGCAACATGTCTAGTCCTAGTTAAGGGGTCATTAAAAGAGTTGGTGACAACTACTAATGAAAATAGGAAGGTTAAGGATAGCAGCATAAGTTTAGAGAAACAATCCACTTTTAAATTTTAGGAGGAGTAAATAAATGAAAAACAAAAAACTTTATGGTTTCATAACAAGCGTACTTGTAGGCGCACAATGCTTAGCACCTCTTACAACACTTGCAGCAACAAATCAAGATATTGATTACGGAGATCGTTTCTTACAATTTTACGACAAAATCGTTGGTCAAAAAGATTCTCAAGGTAGAGGAACATCTGATTTCTTCAGCCCAGATGGTATTCCTTACCACTCAATTGAAACAATGAACTGTGAAGCTCCTGACCAAGGACATGAATCAACTAGTGAAGCTGCTAGTTACTATGTATGGTTAGAGGCTATGAGAGGTAGATTAACAGGAGATTTCTCTGGTATCGACGAATCATGGAGAGTTATCGAAGACTACTTCATTCCAACAGAAAAAGATCAACCAACAAACCAAGTTGAAGATGCTACATATGCACCAGAACATCCATTACCAGACTACTATCCAAGTAAATTACACTTTGGAGAACCAGTTGGTAAAGACCCTATCAAAAATGAATTAGCAAATGCTTATGGTACAAAAACAATGTATGGTATGCACTGGTTAATCGACTGTGATAACTGGTATGGATATGGTCAAAGAGGAGATGGAAAATCTACACCATCTTACATCAACACATTCCAACGTGGAGAACAAGAATCAACATTTGAAACAGTTACACATCCATCTTGGGAAGCATTCAAATGGGGCGGTACAAATGGATTCCTTCCATTATTCACAATTGATGCTAACTACTCAAAACAATGGAGATATACAGATGCACCAGATGCTGATGCTCGTACCGTACAAGCTATGTACTGGGCTAAAGAATGGGCTAAACCATATGGCAAGGACCTTTCTAAATACACAGCAAAAGCTGCTAAAATGGGTGACTATTTAAGATATTCAATGTTCGATAAATACTTCATGAAACAAGGTGCACAAGGTAGAACTCCTGGTAACGGATATGATTCTTGTGGTTACTTATTATCTTGGTACTATTCTTGGGGTGGTGCTCTTGATGGTTCTTGGGGTTGGAGAATCGGTTCAAGTTATAACCACTTTGGTTACCAATCTCCAATGGCTGCTTATATCTTATCAACAGATAACGATATTCAACCAAAAGCTGCAAATGCTAAAAAAGACTGGGCTGCTAGCTTAGAAAGACAAATCCAATTCTATCAATGGTTACAATCTGCTGAAGGTGGTATCGCTGGTGGTTCTGCTAACTCTTACGGTGGATCATATCAAAAATATCCAGCAGGTGCTGCAACATTCTACGGTACAATTTATGATGAAGACCCAGTATATCATGACCCATCAAGTAACAGATGGTTCGGTATGCAAGCTTGGTCAATGCAACGTATGGCTGAGTACTACTACTTATCAGGTGATACAAGAGTTAAACCATTACTTGACAAATGGGCTGCTTGGGCTGCATCAGAAGTACATGTAAATGGTACTACATTTGAAATTCCAAGTAACTTAATTTGGGAAGGTCAACCAGAAACATGGACAAATGAAACACAAGCTGGACAAAAATGGGATGGTAAATTCAAAGAAAATACAGGTCTTCACGTAAAAGTTGATACATATGGTCAAGACCTTGGTGTAGCTGGTTCATTATCTAATGCACTTCTTTACTATGCAGCAGCTACTAAGAAATATAGTCCAGAACAAGATTGGAATACATATTATACAACAGCTAAAAACTTATTAGACTGTATCTGGGATAACTACCAAGATGATAAAGGTATCGTATCTTCAGAAGACCGTCAAGACTTCCTTCGTATCTTCGAACAAGAAGTGTATATTCCACAAGGATTCACAGGTAAGATGGCTAATGGAGATGAAATCAAACCAGGTGTTACATTCCTTGATATCCGTTCTAAATACAAAGAAGATAAAGACTTCCCAAGACTTCAAGCTGCTTATGAAGAATATAAGAAGACAGGAGAATTCCACTTCGATATGCAATACCATAGATGGTGGGCACAATGTGACTTCGCTGTTGCTTTAGGAACAATGGACTTCTTATTCGGTATTGGTGATGAAGATCCAATTCCAGTAGTAACAGTAACAGCTGATAAAGAAGTAGATGTTAAAGATGGTGCTCAAACAGTAACAGTTAATGTAGCTACATCAATCGAAGAAGGTACTGTAGATAGCGTTGATGTTACAGTTGCTGGTAAAACAGTAACAAAAGTAAGCGAAGGTGTATACACATTCAACGTAACAAATGCAGATGCAAACAAAAAATTCGAAGTTAAAGTAGTAGCAGTATCTGATAAAGGTAAGAAAGGATTTGGAGATGCAACAGTTTCAGTTGTAGATTCAACTGTACCACCAGTTGAAGAATTTGGAAATGTAACATTAACAGGTCAAGGTGGCCAAATCAGTGTTAAAGCAGTAGTTACAGCTGATAAAGCAACAGCTCTTAATAAAGTTACAGTTAAAAAGACATTCACAGCTACTAACTTAAAATCACCAGTAGTATACATTGATAATGTTGGTGCTCAATTCAATACAGCTCCTTGGTACATGGCTCTTACAAGTGATACAAAAGCAGTAGTTAATTCACTTGGTAACAACCAATATGAATTAGTAATCACATTCACAAGTAGCCAAACAATCGATAATGGAAATGGAACAGTAACAGCAGATATCCGTATTTGCAACAGTGACTGGTCTAATGTTGGTACAGTAAAATAATTAGGGCTATAAAGCTCATATAATAAACCAGAAAAGTCCGGCGAAGCAATGAGTTTGCCGGACTTTTCTAGAAAAATAGGGTGTTAATAGATAGAGTTTAGTATTTTATAAGTCTAGTATTTTATAAAGGAAGGGTTAATGCTATGAATAAAAATAAAAATAAAAAATTATGGTCTAGTATGGTTTCAGTAGCAATGGTAGCATCTACTATTGCAACAATGCCAGCTGCAAATTTAATGGCAGCTCCAACTAATTTTAATTATGCCGAAGCATTACAAAAAGGTATTATGTTTTATGAATTACAAGAATCTGGTAAATTACCAGAAACAATCCGTAACAACTGGCGTGGTGACTCTGCTTTAAATGATGGAGCAGATAATGGTCTTGATTTAACAGGTGGTTGGTATGATGCTGGTGATAACGTTAAATTTAACTTACCAATGTCATATACATCTACAATGCTTGCTTGGTCTTACTTAGAAGATAAAGATATCTATGAAAAGAGTGGTGAAGATAAATTTATCTTAGAGCAAATCAAATGGGCAAATGATTACTTTATTAAATGTAATCCAGATCCAGATACATACTATTTCCAAGTAGGTGATGGTAATGCTGACCATGCTTTCTGGGGTGCATCAGAAATTATGCAAATGGCTAGACCATCTTATAAAGTAAACGTAGCTCAACCAGGATCAGCAGTAGCAGGTGAAACAGCAGCTTCTCTTGCAGCTTGTGCTATTGCATTCAAAGATAGTGATCCAGCTTATGCAGAAAAATGTTTAACACATGCTAAACAATTATATGCTCTTGCAGAAGCTATGGGTGGCGATACATATTATGATACAATTGCTGGTTCATTCTATAAATCATGGAGTGGATACCAAGATGAACTTGCATGGGCTGGTGCTTGGTTATATAAAGCAACAGGAGATAAAACATATTTAGCAAAAGCAGAAAAAGCTACAACTTACTTTGGTACAGAAAAACAAGGTGGCACAGAAAAAGCATATACTTGGGGCCACAACTGGGATGATGTACATTTAGGCGCATCTCTTCTTTTAGCACAAATCACAGGTAAAGATGAATACAGAGAAAATATTGAAAACCATTTAGATTACTGGGCAACAGATAAAGATGGTGAACATATTACACGTACACCAAAAGGACTTGCATGGCTTACAGAGTGGGGGCCACTTAGATATGCAGCAACAGCAGGTTTCATGGCTTCTGTTTATGCTGATTGGGATGGATGTAGTGCTAAGAAAGCAGATGAATACAGAGCATTTGCTAAAACACAAGCTGATTATATGTTAGGAAGCACAGGACGTAGCTTTGTATGTGGATTTGGTGAAAATGCACCAACAAGACCACACCATAGAACAGCACATGGTGGATGGGAAAATAACCTTAGTGGTGCACCACAACAACATCGCCACACATTAGTAGGTGCATTAGTAGGTGGACCAAATAGTAGTGATGGTTACAAAGACGTTATTACAGACTATGTAGCAAACGAAGTAGCTTGTGACTACAATGCAGGTTTTGTAGGTCTTATGGCTAAAATGTATAAAGAATATGGTGGAACACCTATTGAAAACTTAAATGCAATTGAAGAAGTAGGCGAAGAAATCTTCCTTGAAGCAGGTATCAATGCTCAAGATAATACAAATAAAATCAACTTCGTTGAATTCAAATTCATGCTTCGTAACCATACAGCATGGCCAGCAAGAGTAACAGATCAATTAAAATATAGAGTATTCTTAGATTTAACAGATGTTATTAATAATGGTTATACAGCAAATGATATGACAGTTTCAGCTAGTTACAAACAATATACTGGAACAAAAGTATCAAAAGTATTACCATATGATGCATCTAAAAACATTTACTATGTAGATGTAGATTTAACAGGTGCTAAAATCTACCCAGGTGGACAATCTGAATGTAGAAATGAAGTACAACTTAGAATTGCTGCACCATGCAAATGGGATTACACAAAGAGCTATTCATTACAAGGTTTAGCAAACAGTAGTTCAAATAGTATGGTAAAAGCTACAAATATGGCAGTATATGATGCAGATAAATTAGTATTTGGTAGTGAACCTGGTGATATTGTAATAGATCCAATAGATCCAGTAGATCCAGTAGACCCAGTAGATCCAGTAGATCCAGTAGATCCAGTAGATCCAGTAGATCCAGTAGACCCAGTAGACCCAGTAGATCCAGTAGATCCAACACCAACAGAAGGTGCAAATGTTGCATTTACAGTAAATGGTAATCAAATTGGTGTTAAAGCAGTAGTTACAGCTGATAAAGAAACAGCTCTTAATACAATTTCTGTTACAAAGAAATTCAAAGCTACTGACTTAACTTCACCAGTAGTATACATTGATAACGTAGGTGGCCAATTTACATCAGCACCTTGGTATGTAGCACTTACAAGTAATACAAAAGCAACTATTAAATCACTTGGCAATAATGAATATGAATTAGTAATCACATTCACAAGCACTCAAACAATTGATGCAGGAAATGGAACAGTAACAGCAGACCTTCGTATCTGTAATAGTGACTGGTCTAATATTGGAACAGTAACTGTTAAATAATTTAAGAATTTGATTTTTTATAAAGTAAATAGAGAGCCTGGCAAATAATAAAATTTGCTGGGCTTTTTATTATATAGGAATAAAGTATCTAGAAATATGTAATAGAATAAAGTAATGTAAAAGTTACTAAAAATTAGTGTATGTGACTATAAAAATATACAATATTTTATTCTAAAAATAATAAAATGTATGAAAAGATTATAAAATTATGATAGAATGGAGTTATAGCATTATAGCAGAGAGTACTGATATATAAGCTACGAAATAAATCATTGAAATTAGGGGGCATAGAATGATTAGAATAGCTATATGTGAGGATGAAAAAATATTTAGAGACCACTTGATAAGACTGCTAAAAGGGTACTTCGAGGAACGCAAAATAGAGTATTCCATAGATGATTTTTTAAGAGGAGAAGATTTATTAAAAGTACCACTTGATCAATATGATATTTTTTGCTTAGATGTGGCAATACAAGACGGCATGAGCGGTATAGAGACAGCAAAAGAGATACGTGAAAAAACACATACAAGTGATATTATATTTACAACGAGTCATCAAGAAGAAGCATATAAGGCATTTGAGGTGAACACACTTAGATACTTATTAAAACCAATACAAAAAGATGAACTTGAACAAACATTAGATCTTGCATTAAAGAGAAAAGAGGAGAGAGAAAGTCAATTTTTAGTACTTAATCAGGGACAAAAATTTATTCAAATACCACTTATTGATATAGTATATTTCGAAACACAAGACAGAAAAATTAAGGTCAATACGATGAAAAAACCATACATCGTAGACAATAAGATTAATGAATTGGAAAAGCAACTGACGGATCGTAACTTCTTTAGAATTCATAAATCATATCTTATTAATATGGTATATATCAGGGAACACGATCAAAGTACAGTTACTATGCAAAATGGAGATGTTGTATACATTAGTAGACTAAAACTTAAATCATTTAAAGAAAAATTTAGCGCCTTCCTAAGGAGGGAACGTGGTGAATAGTATTCTGGTGCACTACCTTATAGCATTTATGTTAATGGCTTTAATAACTGGAACAGAGTATTTAATGATGCGCTTAATTTCTACAAAAGCAAAGCTTACACCAAAAAGGATTATACAATGGATTACTTGTGCTATTTTAGTATTTGTAATACAAGCAGTGCTATTTAATGACTGGGAAATATTTAATGCACTAACTTATCTTGTTGTTGTTAATATATGTTTTCTATTTAAAGAAAAACAGATATTAACTAAGATATGGAAAGTTGTAATAGTAGTAGCAATGAATGCAACGTTAGAATTTAATATAGCTCCAATAGTGGATTGGTTATATGATAGTGTGTGGTCTAACTGGTTTATCTATTACTTTGCAGGTAGTGTAATAGTATTTTTAATGGTATGGGCAAGTACAAGCATAGTTAAAAGGTTTGATCTTTATAGTCCTACTGAATGTGAAAGTATTATTTATTCAAAGACTGAAGGTGTGCTTTTGTGCATATTAGCTTTATGTATAGATATACAACCTAGTATTGGGTATAGAGTGTGTGAAACTCCAGAATTCAATGGTTTAGGGCAGTTTTACTTGTCGTTATGGATAACCTTAAGCACTTTATCATTCATGGTATTGGTGTTAGGCATAGATAAAAATTTTGGTAGAAATTATTATACAAAAGTTAATGAGCTTATAGAAACACAATTTAAGGATAAAGTAAAATATTATGAAAAAATGGAAGAAGGTAATAAGGAGATTAGAGGCATTCGACATGATATGAAAAATCATCTTATAGGGATGGAAGGCTTATTAAAAGAGAATAAGTTGGAAGAACTACAAAAGTATATTAGTAATATAAAGAATAATGTAGAAAACAAAGTTGTCCTTGTTACAACAGGAAATACCATTGTCGATGCCATTTTTAATGAAAAGCATGCAGTTGCTAATGAAAAACAAATTAATATGGATATTAAGGTAGGAGTAGATGGCAATATTGATATGGAATTTATAGACCTATGTATTATATTATCTAATAGTATTGATAATGCTATAGAAGCCTGTGAGCGTATAGAAAATCCTGCTCAAAGAAAGATTAGTATTAAATGTACTTATACAGCAGGCTATTTCTTATACGACATTACCAATACTATGAAAGAAGAAAATGTCTCAAAGGTTAAAAACAAGGTATTAACTATTAAGAAAGATAAGAAAAATCACGGTTTTGGTCTTGGTAACATTAAACAAAGTGTTGAAAAGTATGATGGTACAGTTACTACAAGTTGTAATAATTTCCAATTTAAATTACAAGTGGAGATTAATACTAAGTCAGTAAAAACACTTCAAGCATAGGTCGTCACAAATTCATTATTTTATACTACAACTCATGTAAGGAAAACTGACATTTTAGACAAAGACGAAGACATATTTAACGAATAAAATTGAAAAAATATAATTTTATTGTACAATATAGTTAATCAAATAGTTATCTAAGGGGGATGAACAATATGTTAAAAAAATTATTATTCAAATCAAGTGAAAAAGTAAATGTAAATGATTTAAAAATAGAATTTGAGGAGTTAACTAAAAAAGAATTACAAGAAAAAGTTGTAGGTGGCAAAGCTTTTTTAGCATCAAGAACAACAAATAAAAAATCATTTATCATCTAATTATAAAAATGTACATATTAAAAATGAGCTAAGTAATTAGCTCATTTTTTGTGTTTGAGATTTATTATAATAGAAATAAAGAAATTATGATATAAGCTTAAGGTGGTGGAATATGTTTTTTAAGCATAAGATTAAAAATCCAGTAGAGCAACAAATTGAAGTATTAATAAATGATCTAAAACTGTACTTAGAAAATAATTATAAGGATTTAGCGATTCAATCTAGAAAGGATGCAATTGCTTTGGTAGAAGAGAGTTATAAGGAGGGGAAGCTTTCGGAAAAGAGCTATACAAAGTATAAAGCTGTATTAGATGATTATACGGAAAATATGAAAGGATATAATCACCAACAGTTTTATAGTAGTTAATAAAATGTGTAGTTAATAAGTAACTAACCACAAAAATAGGGCAATGAGTTAGAGGATTATTTGCAGTTAATTGGTATAAATATGCAAATAATCCTTATTTAATTGTCATAAAAGTGCATAATTTTCTATTCAAAGTGTAATCAAAATTTAATATACTAAAATTACATAGCAATATAACATACACAGAATGGAGAATGGTGCTAGGTATGTGGAGGAGTATAATAGAGGTTTTCAAGATAATAGTGCTTAGTTTAGAGATTACATTTTGCCTAGGCATGTTTGTAAGGATTTTTCTAGAGAGAAGTAAGATTAGTTTAGAGAGAATACTATTATATGGTGGTATTGGTGCCCTGTGTTCTTTGTTTATTTATTTTGAGGGTAGCAGTATAGAAGACATAGAAGTATCGCTGTATGGGCTTTGGGGAATTTTATTTGTATTATTTTTGTACAAAGGTACAATATTTTACAAGGTGTGGAGTGTATGGATAGCATATATGATACTCGTAGTGACTGTAGGAGTTATAGAACTAGTATTAAGTATGATTTTATTTAAAGTAGGTGGCCTGGGAATTATAGAAGAGATACTAGATAATGAGCTAGTATGTATTCCGGAAGTAATAAGTGTAATAATTACCGCAATGTTAATAAAGAGAACACCTTTTTATTATAAAGATAAGGCGTGTTACAGAAATATTCCTCCTATAAAGAAAATAGTAATTTTAATTATAGCAACAGGTGTTGGGAGCTTGTCAAATGAAGGTATGAATGCTATAGATGGTGCATTAGGAGATTTAGCTCAAGGAAACGTTTGGTTATTCATATGCATTTATGCAACCCTTATATTAGGAAGTGTCATGATGGTGCAATCTTATGGGGAGATACATAGGACATATACCAATAAAGAAGAACTATTAATTCAAAGTTTTACCAAGAAGCATGTAACAACAGCACAACAACTAGAGAAACAAGATTTATCTAATCAAAAGAGTAAAGAACTCTTACATCATCAAATTAGTGGGTTAGCACAGTTAGCTCATGAAGCTGGTTTTGAAGAAATGCAGAGAAATGCAGCGCAGCTGGCTAGTGCAGTAGAACCTATGAATCAAGAATTTTTGTTAACAGGACATAGAGTGTTAGATGCCTTACTAAGAGAAAAGTATATTATAACAAAAGAAAAGGGCATTAAACTTGCTAATAAGATTAGTATTCCAGATCATATTGCATTAAACAGTACAGAAATTAGCATTATTGTAGGACAAGCCCTAGACTATGCTATAAGACAATGTGAGCAGGTAATAGGGGATAAGTCTATACTTGTAGAGGGTGTCTGGTACAAGGGATATATTATTTTAAAGTTATGGTATAACCATGCAGAAGAAATAGTAGAGGATAAAAAGACGGAAATACAAATTATCCAAAGATATGTAGAGAAATATGAAGGACAACTTAGTGAAACAATAGAGTCTAATAGAAGTAAGTTAGAATTAAGTTTTAATGCAGTTAGATAGAGTGGAATATTGATAAAAATAGAGGTGAAAAGGTGAGTATATGGTGGAGAGTGTAGTCTTTGGAATAGATAAAGTAATTATGTGGCTCTTAGCTTTTATAGGAAATATTATGCTGATAAGTATATTTTCAAGAAAAGTAAAGCTAAGTGTAAAAAATGTAGTAGGACATATAGCTATCTCAGTGATTATCATAGGATTATATATTGCTTATGCAAAGATAATAAAAGAAGGATTGTATTTATTCCTAGTGCTTAACTTCATATTTATACATATGTTATTTAAGAATAAGTTATGGGAGTTTTGGCTAACACAGGCTATTTATTACATTAACTTTACCTTTTGGTGGGTAATATTTGATTATATAGGTAATATATTGGGGGTCAAAGTAATAAGAAATCTTACAGTACCAGCTATATGGACATTAGTTATTTGTATGATCATTACGAAGCTATTCAAAAGTACAGTTTTATATTATAGAGACAAAACCATATATAAGAAATTATCTTGGTATCAAAACATGTTTTTTAGCCTTGTAGGTATCGCAATTATATTGACAGCTAATATAGGCATTAAAGCTTATACACAAGGCATTAAAGCTGAAGGAGGAGATTTCAAACCTCTATTAATAATGTATATAGCTATATTAGGTAGTCTTGCCTTTTATATAAAGAGTCATAAGATGATTGTTAGACAGTATGAAGAAAAGGAAGCAGAATTAGTACATAGTTTTTCTAATCAGCAGTTAGAATCATATAAACGTTTAGTACGTTTAGAAAGAACTGGAGAATTAGAAAAGAAGGTAGTTGGTAGTGAGGTTGCAAAGTTAATGGGGCTTGTAGAAGAAGAACAAATTCAGTGTGTGCAACCATATGTAGAAGCATTACAAGAACAACTTATCATTGAAGAAAATAATATTTTAACAGGTAATACCATTGTCGATGCAATCATGAATGAAAAATATAAAGTGGCGTGTGAGAAACATATTCTTATAAGTATAAATATAAGTTTACCAGAGGCGCTAGGCATAAGCGTTGAAGACCTATGTTTAATAATAGGGAATAGTATGGATTATGCTCTAGAAGCCTGTGAAAAAATTACTTTGGGCAAAGGGAGAAAAATTAAAATTAGAGGAGTTTGGTATAAAGGATATATTATATTTAAGATTTGGTTTAGTAAATCAGGAAATATGGAAATAGAAGCATTAAATAATACAGTAGAAACGAAGACTGCTATTGAAAATGATGCATATGGTTTAGGCGCTGCTTATAAAGTACTGCAAAAGTATGAAGGTAACTTGGCGTTTTATACAGAAGGTAAATGGCATAAATTAGAAATTTGTTTTAATACAGTAAATAATTAATGAGGTGAGAGGATGTTAAAGTTTATATGCTGCACATTAGTGCTATGTGCTTTATATACAGTAGAATTAAGTGTTATTACAAACTTATTTATGCCTATAGCTAAATTTAACTGGAAAAGAACTATAATTTATGCGGGAATTTTAATACTTGTATGTGCCGATTTAATATATATACAGGGAATGAGTAGTAATACCTGGTATATTATTTTACCAGCACTTATACTTAATAACTTGTTTCATGAAGGCAAGCTTAAAATACGTATATGCACATTCTTTTTAACTTATGCCATTTCTGATGCAGGGCAAACTGTTGTAAGAATCTTGATAAATAGAATATATCTACGTATAGGCTATGAAATAAATAATTTTATAACTGGAGATTTCTTGATATATATAGGTACTTTATTTGTAGCCGTGTGTGTAAGTTGTTATCTAAAAAAAGAAATCATGTATCAAAGAAAAGAAGGGCATTATGATGATCTATCATGGGCTAGTTGTATAGGATTAAGTTTAATGAGTATTATATATACTTCAATATTCCAATTTTTATGTAGAAGTTATCTTAATAAAGAAAAAGTAGTTATTAGTTCAAGGGTAATTTTCTTATGTTTATACCTTACCATATTTATGGTGATATTATTTATTAAGTATCAACAGCTGAAATTAAAGAAGAACTACGAGTTAACACAGAAAAGCCTGTCGGAGAAGATGTTTAAGAAACAGATTTCAAGCTATAATCATTTGGAAGAAGTACATCAGATGGGGGAAGAAGTGAGAACTCAGATTGAAGAGGAAATGAGAGCACTACTAAGTGCTTCTAAAACTATAGAAAACAAAGAGATAGAGGCATATATACAAGATGTCAAAGAGCACTTTCCGTATAGTACAAAAAAGGTTATGACAGGTAATGAAATTGTAGATATGATTTTATATGAAAAAGAAATAAGAGCTAAGGCATTAGATATTACACTTAAGAGTAATGTGAGTATCCCGAATACGTTGTATATTAATAATGTAGATTTATATATTATATTAGATTACACAATGGACTATGTTATGAAGGCATGTTTAAAGGGGAATAATAAGCAAATAGAAGTCAAAGGGATATGGTTTAAAAAGTGCTTAGTATTTGAAATAACATATGCATTAGCAGAGGAAGTAAGAGAGGAAGCCATTGCTTATGAAAAGACACCAAATGAATTACTACTAGTTGAAGCCTGCTTGAAGAAGTATCAAGGAAGTATAGAGGTTATACAAGAGGAAGCGGTAGAAAAAATAGAGTTAAATCTAAGTATAAGGGGGGAGTCAGATGTGGAGTGTACAGCAAGTAGTAATTAAACTAATATTATTTTTACTAGTTGCAACAAATTGCATTGCATGTAGTAGCTTATTCTTGAATAGAAAAAGCTTATCAGAAATAAAAAAAATAGAATATAGTCTTATGGTAGGAGGACTCTTAGGGATTTACCTACTTTATAATAACTCAAGGGTATTCCCTATTTTCTCAACACTCATAGTAGGAACTGTTATCTATGTGTTTTTTGATGGAAGTATCCCACAGAAGATATGGTGTAATGTACTGATTGCAGACGTAATGTATACATGTAACTTATGGAATGGCTTTTTGGTACAAAATCTATATCAGATTTATGCATATCAATTTTGGTTAGCAACATGGGCACTTAGTACTGTGATAAATGTAATACTTAATCAATGGTTTAGAGATTTACCAATCTACCAAAAGGGAGAACATGATAGTTTTTCCTCAAAACAACTGTACCTGATGAGTGGTATAGGAATTGGATATTTTATAGTTATGCATAGTATACAGCAATTAGCAGATAGACAGATGGTAACACAATCTTTTAGTGCACTATTAGTACTTTATATAATACTTATAGTTAGTTTAAGATCTATATTTATAAGCAAACATCATATGATTTTATCTTATGAAAAAGAAGTAGGAAATCTTCAAAAGATATTCTTTAAGAAGCATTTAGCTACATATGTTCAAATTAATAAAATAAAACGTGTTCAAGAGAGGTTTGAGGAAGAGACGACTGAAAGTATTAGTCAGCTATTAAAGAATATGGATTATAAAAGACTAGAAGAGTTAAAAGGTATTATTAGAAAGATAGAGGCAAGACAAGAAAAAGGCAATCCATATATTATTACAGGTAACTCAATGTTAGATTTATTAATCAATGAAAAATATGATAGAGCGTGTAGGAATAACATTCAAATGAAGGTTAATATTAGCTTACCTGAAAAAATTGGTATGGGAACAGTAGAGCTTTGTATGCTTTTAGACAATACCTTAGAGTATGTACTAGAGCAATGCGAACATATTAAAGAAGATAGAGAAAAGAGTATTAGTATAGAGGGTGTATGGTACAAAGGTTATATTATGTTTAAGGTGTATTATTCAACACCAGAGGAAGAATGTCAAAAAGTGCAAAAGGGTAATCCAGAACATTTAATAAGACGTGCAGCTGCTAAAGACCCTTATGGACTTGGTACTATTGTAAAAAATGTACGTAAGTATGAAGGTGAAATGAGTTTACAAGCATGCGGTTGGGGGGAAAAGAAATTGACCTTCAGCTTGAATGCAGTTTAAATGAAATAGTAGAAACTAATGAATAAAGGAGTGTATAAAATGATTAAACATATTGTAATGTGGCAAGTAAAGGAACATGAGGTGCATGGGAATAAAGAAGAAATTATTGCAAAGATGAAAACGAAGTTAGAAGGTCTAAAAGGAAAAATTGAAGGACTTGTAGAGATTGAAGTAGGTAAGAATTACAATACAAGTGAAGCAGCCTATGATGTAGTACTTTATTCAACATTTACAAGTAAAGAAGCATTAGAGGGTTATCAAAATCATCCATTACATGTGGCAATAGGACAAGAACTTGTTAGACAAGTTGCCAT
>CALGWE010000185.1:0-1199 GCA_937935915.1 uncultured Clostridia bacterium | reverse complement strand
ATCCATTGATACGAGAGATGATCTGAGCAGCATCTTTTCCAAGACCGTTTAAGATAACTCTTAAATCTTCTTTACGTACTCTGTTTGCAGAACGTGCAATACCAATAGCACCTTCAGCAGCTGCGAAACTTTCGTGACCAGCTAAGAATGCGAAACATTTTGTTTCTTCTCTAAGAAGCATAGCTCCTAAGTTACCGTGACCTAAACCTACTTTACGATCATCAGCTACTGAACCTGGGATACAGAAAGCTTGAAGACCTTCACCGATAGCTTCAGCTGCATCAGCTGCTAAGTGAGCTTCTTTTTTAAGAGCAATAGCTGCACCTAATGTGTAAGCCCAACCAGCGTTTTCGAAAGCGATTGGTTGAATTCCTTTAACGATTTCATATGGATCGAAACCTTTAGCTTTACAGATTTCTCTAGCTTCTTCAATATTTTTAATGCCGTATTTTTCACATACTGCATTGATTTGGTTAATTCTTCTATCATAAGACTCAAATAATGGCATTTATCGGCACCTCCTACTCATGTCTTGGGTCAACTGTACGTACAGCGTCATCAAATCTGCCGTATTGACCTGTTGCTTTTTCTAATGCTTCACTTGCATCCATACCTTTTTTGATCATATCCATCATTTTACCGAAGTGGATGAATTTGTATCCAATGATTTGATCGTCAGCATCTAAGGCAATGTTTGTTACATAACCTTCAGCCATTTCAAGGTATCTTGGACCTTTAGCTACTGTTGAGTACATTGTACCAACTTGGCTACGAAGTCCTTTTCCAAGGTCTTCAAGACCAGCACCGATTGGAAGTCCACCTTCTGAGAAAGCTGTTTGAGTTCTTCCGTATACGATTTGTAAGAATAATTCACGCATTGCTGTATTAATAGCATCACAAACTAAGTCTGTGTTAAGCGCTTCAAGGATTGTTTTACCAGCTAAGATTTCTGCTGCCATAGCTGCAGAGTGAGTCATACCTGAACATCCGATTGTTTCTACTAACGCTTCTTGGATGATTCCATCTTTTACGTTAAGTGTTAATTTACATGCTCCTTGTTGAGGTGCACACCAACCTACACCATGTGTGAGGCCGCTAATATCTTTAATTTCTTTTGATTGTACCCATTTACCTTCTTGTGGGATTGGCGCTGGACCATGGTTTGGTCCTTTAGCGATTGGGCACATTTGTTCTACTTC
>CALGWE010000184.1:0-1199 GCA_937935915.1 uncultured Clostridia bacterium | reverse complement strand
TGCCAGTGATCATATCTTACTTTTAACAGGACTTGTGAATTTACAGGTAATTCGTACAGCAGAAATGTTGGATATAAAAGGTATTGTTTTTGTAAGAGGGAAGGTGCCTACAGAAGATATGCAGCATCTGGCTAAGGAAAAACAAATTTGTTTGCTTTCTACAAATCAGCCACTTTATATTGCATGTGGTAAGTTGTATAGCAAAGGGCTTGGAGAAAAGGGTGGAAACTAGATGCGGTTACACTATGAAGTGGATGGAGAAGATTTTTTACGTGCGGGAGAAGCTTCAGCGGCTGTAAAACGCATATTAAAGCAGCTTGGAATAGGCGGGGAGTATATTCGCAAGGTAGCTATTGCCATGTATGAAGCTGAAATGAATATGGTGATTCATGGCAAGGGCGGTGAAATAGAAGTCATGTTAACTGGGGAGGACATAGAAATTGTATTAAAGGATAGAGGCCCTGGCATACCAGATATTAATTTAGCCATGCAAGAAGGCTACTCAACGGCAACTGCTCAGATTAGAGAACTGGGGTTTGGGGCAGGCATGGGACTTCCCAATATTAAAAGATATAGTGATGCATTAAATATTACATCCAAGTGTGGTGAAGGGACAACTGTGTACATTAAAGTATTTCTCAAATAGGAGGTGAAAAGGTGCAAAGTCATTCAGTAACCTTAGATAAAGCCAGATGTATAGGGTGCACAGATTGTATCAAGAGATGTCCGACAGAGGCAATTCGTGTAAGAGGTTCTAAAGCAACAATCATTGAGGAACGTTGTATTGACTGTGGAAATTGTATTCGAATTTGTAGAAATGGTGCCAAAAAGGCGATAACAGATGATCTAAAGCTCATGAATCAGTTTAAATATAAAGTAGCATTACCGGCGCCCTCTCTTTATGGTCAGTTTCCTAAGGCACCTAATATTACAGCCATTTTAAATGCTTTATATGAAATAGGTTTTACAGAAGTATTTGAGGTAGCAACAGCTAGTGAAATGATTACAAAATATACGGGGGATTATTTAGAAAGTGCAAAACGCTTTCCTATGATTTCATCATCTTGTCCTGTTATTATTAGACTCATTCAAAGAAGGTTTCCCTCTCTTATGCAGCATGTATTACCGATTATTTCACCTATGGAACTAGCAGCAAGATTTGTGAAGGCTCAGTATAAAATACAAGGTATAAATGCATC
>CALGWE010000183.1:0-3089 GCA_937935915.1 uncultured Clostridia bacterium | reverse complement strand
TTTTAATATTTAAATTTTATTAAATATTAAAAATACCCACTTCTCGCGAGAAGTGGGTATTTTACATTTCATTTTAGTATGTAATACCTTGGCAATACATTGCGTCAGCAACTTTTAAGAAACCAGCGATATTAGCACCTAATACATAATCATCTGGATTACCATATTCTGTTGCAGCTTCTCTAGCGATTGTATGAATATGTTTCATGATACCTTGAAGTTTTTCATCTACTTCTTCAAATGTCCAGTTATAACGCATGCTATTTTGAGACATTTCAAGACCAGATGTTGCAACACCACCAGCATTTGAAGCTTTACCTGGTGCATATAAAATACCAGCTGCTTGGAATGCATCTACAGCTTCTGGAGTAGAAGGCATGTTAGCACCTTCAGCTACAGCGATTACACCATTAGCAAGAAGAGTTTTAGCAGATTCTCCGTCTAATTCGTTTTGTGTTGCACATGGAAGTGCGATATCACATGGGATTGTCCAAATACCTTTACATCCTTCTGTGTATTTAGCACTTGGATGACTTTCAACGTATACTTTAATACGTTTTCTTTCAACTTCTTTGATTTGTTTAACTGCATCTAAGTCGATTCCGTTTTCATCATAGATGTAGCCGTTTGAATCACTAAGTGCAACTACTTTACCACCTAATTGTGTAGCTTTTTCAGCTGCGTAGATTGCTACGTTACCAGAACCAGAGATAACTACTGTTTTACCTTGGAAGCTTTCGTTACGTGTTGCTAACATTTCTTTTGTAAAGTAGCAAAGACCATAACCTGTAGCTTGTGTTCTAGCAAGTGAACCACCGTAGTTTAATCCTTTACCTGTAAGTACACCTGTGAATTCATTACGTAAACGTTTATATTGACCAAACATATAACCAATTTCTCTTCCACCTACACCGATGTCACCAGCTGGAACGTCTGTGTCTGGTCCGATATGTTTGCAAAGTTCTGTCATGAAGCTTTGGCAGAATCTCATAATTTCACCATCTGATTTTCCTTTAGGATCGAAATCACTACCACCTTTACCGCCACCCATTGGTAAGCCTGTTAAAGAGTTTTTGAAGATTTGTTCGAAACCTAAGAATTTAATAACACCTAAGTTTACAGAAGGATGTAAACGAAGACCTCCTTTGTATGGTCCAATTGCACTATTGAATTGTACACGGTATCCTCTATTTACTTGTACATCACCATTGTCATCAACCCATGATACTCTGAACATTACAATACGTTCTGGTTCTACGATTCTTTCGAAGATACCTGCTTTTACGTATTGAGGATTTTTTTCAGCTACTGGTTCCATGCTAAGTAAAACTTCTTTTACTGCTTGGTGAAACTCTGGTTCTGCTGGATGATTTTTTACAACCCTGTTCATTAAATCTTGCATATACTCTGTACGAAATTCCATTCTAAATTCCTCCCATATATCTCATTTCCATGTGGCTACCTACCACTAATGGTATTTTACCATAAAATTATACATTTTCAATTAAAATTTTGCTTTTTAATAAAATAAATTTTATTGTTATATATTTTTTTAACTTTTCAACAACCTTTTTTCTTTATTTTCTGATAATTATCATTGTCTCAATAGGTATATTTTCGTACATCCACTTAGCATCATTCTCTTCCAAAATGATGTTGTTTCTATTAGTTCTTGCACCAATTGTATTACCAATACAATTTTTAATCTGCCACCTATCATCTCTAATAACCCCTTGAAAACCAAACTGATTACTAATAGGTAGCCAATAATTTGCGCCTTCTTCATGGGTAACATCTTCATACGCTGGTGCCTTATCTAATATGTAATAAGTGCCTACAAGTGGCTCATACTTTTCTTCACCTATAGAGCAATTCATCTGTCTAATCATTTTGGTACCTTTATATATTTTTAATTCACTAGGCTTACCTATAATCACTTCCATCCATAAACGATCCTTATCAATGGTCGTACTTGTAAAGGCTACATATTTGATATCACTTTTCTCACCACTAGCAGCTTGTACTTGGAACTTCGCTTCATAAGCTGTATCTGGTGTTAATATCTTATTTAATATAAATGTGGCATGGTAATTATCACTGAGTTTACCTTCTATTATCTCTTCTCCTATTTGCAATATAGCCTTCACAATAGGTTTATCCGTTGTAAGTGTCATACGTGGATAAAGCCCAATCCATTTATCTTGGTCTTTGGGATAAGTATTTATAACCTCTGGCTTCTCATCTGTTTTTAATGTCACATACTGATTGACTTCTAAAAAACTACCACTTCTAGAAGGCATACCTTTTTTAAAAGTTACTTTATATATTGTATTGTTATCTAATGGCTCACAAGGTGTAAATATAAACCTTGTTGCATCGGTTATTTTTTTTCCTGTCTTATCTGTCCGTTCGGCTGGAGTGATAGCAAATGCTTTTTCACATTGTATATATCTTGAGATTTTATTTAAATTCATAGGTGTATTAAAAGCTACAATAAAACTATTATTACTAGCAATAAGTAGCTGCTCTGTAGGACTTAATATTTCAATTGGTGCTTTAAATTGTACCGGAATGTGTGCCGTCTTTGTAAACCATGAATATGTACTTGGCGCATGCTTAATATATACCGTTGCCTTTTGACCACGAATTTGATTATTTTCTTTTACTTTTAATACTAAGACCCGTTTGCTAAGCCATTCGTAGGTATAGTCAAATTTATTTTCTGTCTCAAATTCACTCTCTATATAAATATTTTTTTCAATGCCTTTCTGCTTCATTGGCAATAAGAAGTTAATGGTAATCTCTGCATACTGATTGTTTACTTCTACCCAATTTAAACACAAACTTTTGGTACACCATAAAAAAATCACTATACCAATTATGCCAATCGTTAAAATGCCCAAATGTTTTTTCTTCATTCTATCCCTCCATCCTTAGCTGATCCACCTTTCTTTACCTTGTCTATAAAATTTATATGCGAGCTGATAATTAAACATGCTAATTTAATGGAGGTAACTTAAAAATAAGTATGCAAAAAAGCGCGCTACAAAATAAGATTTTATAGCGCGCTTTTTTAATTTTAGACATAA
>CALGWE010000182.1:0-13665 GCA_937935915.1 uncultured Clostridia bacterium | reverse complement strand
CTGCAATTATATAAAGTGTATTACCACACAATATATCTATTTATTATTTTGTAGGTTCTTTCGTTCAGATGGCACTAGCTTTATATTTTGCAACCATATTAACTTCAGGTGTAAGGTGCCAAAACTTATTTAAAGGCTTTTTATTTTTTCCATATTTAATTAACGGTGTGGCCATAGGATTTATCTTTTTATATTGCTTAAAGCAAGGAGGAACATTAGACATTATCTTAACTAAAATAGGGCTTGAAGGGCTTATTCAGAAATGGTTAGGTAATGCTAAAATTATTAACTATTCTATGGCAGGGGTATCAATATGGCGTTATATGGGAAATAACCTCATTATGTTTATTGGAGCGATTCAATCTATTTCAGATGAAATATATGAAGCTGCTGAGTTAGATGGGGCAAGTCGTTTTCAACAATTTAAGTATATTATTATGCCAAGTATTAAACGCATTGTGCAACTTAATTTATTACTTGCAATTAATGGGGCACTTGCTGTATTTGAAATTCCATACGTTATGCTTCAAGGCGCAAATGGTTCTAAAACATTTGTTATTCAAACCATTGAAACGGCATTCCAATTTAAGAAGGTTGGACTTGGTTCAGCTATGGGGATCGTTTTGTTAATGATTGTAGTCGTTATTGCAATTATTCAAAATGTATTCTTTAAAGAAGAGGAGGCTGAAATGTATGATTAGGAGAAAACATCTAACAGCTAAAGATATGTTTTTTAGTGTATTAAAATATGCATCACTTATAATTGCTTCATTAGTTGCACTAATTCCTATTGCTGTTGTATTCTTTGCAGCATTTAAGGATTCAGAGGAGTTTAAAAAGACAAGTGCATTAACACTTCCAAAGAATTTCTTTAACTTTAGTAACTATGTAGAAGCCTTTGTAAAAGGCAAGATGTTAACAGGCTTTATGAATACAGTGATTATAATGGGGGTTTCATTAGCTGGTGTTATTTTTATTGGCACAATGCTTGCTTATGTTTTACATCGTTTTAATTTTAAATTTAAAAAAGTTATTTTGGGAGCCTTCTTACTTGCAACATTAATACCCGGGGTTACAACACAAGTTGCAACTTTTCAAGTGATTAATGCTTTAGGTGTTTATAACACAAGGTTTGCACCAATCCTGCTTTATATGGGGACAGATATTATTTCAATTTATATTTTCTTACAGTTTATGGACAACATTTCGATTTCTATGGATGAAGCAGCAATGATAGAGGGGGCCTCATACTTTACCATTTATCGTAAAGTCATCTTACCACTTTTAAAACCTGCTATTGCAACAGTAGTTATTATCAAAGGTGTTGGAATCTATAATGACTTTTATACACCATTCTTATATATGCCAAATACGAAGCTTAATGTACTTTCAACAGCACTCTTTAAGTTTAAGGGACCATATTCTGCTAAATGGGAAGTTATTTGTGCATGTATTATGATTGTTGTTATACCAACATTCTTAGCATTTTTAGCACTACAGAAATATATCTATAATGGTTTTACTTCTGGATCTGTTAAGTAAGAAAAGATTGGAGGGAAATAAATGAAATATCATTACTATGATTATACAGAGAAATTAAGTTTAGTATTACAGAAGGCAAGAAAGGGACAAGCGATTACAATTGGTTTCTTAGGTGGTTCTATTACACAAGGCTGTAATCCATCTGTACCAGAGAATGCCTATGCTGTTAGAACTTATAACTGGCTCAAAGAATTTTTAGCACCTACCGAGGTGAGATATATTAATGCCGGCATTGGTGCAACGGGTTCACTTATTGGGGTACACCGTATGGTGGAGGACTTATTACAATATAAGCCAGATATTATTGTTGTAGAATTTGCCGCAAATGATGTGCCACCTACAGATGGTAGTAAAAAATCATATGAAAGTGTTATAAGGGGCATTATAGAACACTTACCTAATACAGCTATTATTGAACTGATGATGACACTTCAAGATGGTACAAGTGCTTATGCACAGCAAACTCAGATAGGTCATCATTATAAAGTGCCTATGGTGAGTTATCGTCAGGAAGTTTTAAATGGCATAGCAGCAGGAGAATATACATGGGAAGAAATTGAAACGGATGAAGTTCATCCAAATGATAGAGGTCATAAGATAGTAGCAGATTTACTTGCTAACTTATTTGAAGTGGCAGATAAAAATAAAGTATCAGAGGACTATCATTATGAAATGCCAAAAGAAGTTTTATTTAGTAAAAAGTATAGTGATGGCATCATTTTAAATCGTAATAATTATAGGCCACTTTATACAGGGAGCTTTTATCCTTGTGATGATGGATTTAAATCTTTATGTGTAGGTTGGAAGGCGAAGCAGTGTGAAAATAATAAAGCACTTGTTTGTAAAGTAGTAGCTAAAAATATTCATCTACTTTATAGAAAAAATGTAGGCGAACAAATGGGAATTGCTGAGATTACTATAGATTATGACAAAAAGTTAGAAGTGGATAGTTCTTTTCCAAACGGTTGGGGAGATTATGCTGAAGTCTTTATGCTGCTTGAAGAGGATGCATGCAGAGAACATATTATTGAAATTAAGCTTAAAGAAGGTAAAGCAACTGATACTTTTACAGTACTTGGTTTACTTGTGTCTAAGGCTTAATAAAAGATGCTTATAATGGCAATATGACCAATTATAAATAGAGAAATAAAAAATATAGAGTTATAAAGGAGAGTTACATATGTCAGAAGTTAAAATGTTTACAAATTCATTACCTAATATTCCATGGCAAGATCGCCCAGAAGGCTGTGAAGCACCTGTGTGGCGTTATAGTGAAAATCCTATTATTCCTAGAAATCCACTTAAAGGAGTAGCACGTATCTTCAATAGTGCTGTTGTACCTTATGAAGGACAATTCATTGGTGTATTTAGAGGGGAAACTTTATCTGGGGTATCTTATTTATACTTAGGTTATAGTGAAGATGCCATTCACTGGACATATGAAGAAGAAAAAATCCAATTTGTTGACAAAGATGGTAAACCTTTTATGCCTGGTTATGCTTATGATCCAAGACTTGTAAAAGTTGAAGATACATATTACATCATTTGGTGTACAGACTTCTATGGTGCAGCACTTGGTATGGCGAAGACAACTGACTTTAAAACATTTGTAAGACTTGAAAATCCATTTATTCCATTCAACAGAAATGGTGTGCTTTTCCCAAGAAAGATTAATGGTAACTTTATGCTGCTTTCTAGGCCTAGTGATAGTGGGCATACACCATTTGGAGATATTTTCTTAAGTGAAAGTCCAGATATGGAATTCTGGGGTAGACATAGACATGTTATGACTAGAGGATATAGCAACTGGTGGGAATCTCTTAAAATTGGTGGTGGTGCGGCACCTATTGAAACAAGTGAAGGATGGCTTTTATTCTATCATGGTGTAGCTGGTACTTGCCAAGGTTACGTATATAGTATGGGTGCAGCAATCTTAGATATTGATGAACCATCTAAAGTAAAATATCGTTGTCAACACTTCGTATTAACACCAGAAGAATGGTATGAAGAAAGAGGTTTCGTAAATAACGTAGTATTCCCATGTGCAACACTTCAAGATGCAGACACAGGTAGAATTGCAATTTATTATGGTGCAGCAGACAGCTACGTAGGATTGGCATTTACAACAATTGATATAATCGTAAATTATGTAAAAGAACATAGCAATATGATAGGGGACGATGATCAAATCGGTATCAAATAATAAGTTAAAGGGTTTGTAAGGAAGTTGTCAGAGGAGGTAATAAGAATGATCAATAGTCCACAAATGGTACAAGAAATTAAAGGTCATTTACTTTATAAAATCAATCCTTTTTGGAAGAACCTCAAAGATGTAGAAAATGGTGGATTCTACGGTTATATGAGTGAAGAACTTGTATTAGATAAAGAGGCTGTAAAAGGGGTCATTTTAAATTCGAGAATCATGTGGTATTTTTCAAATATGTATTTAACCATGAAAAATCCAGAAGACCTAGAATATGCAAAATGGGCCTATACATTTTTTAAAGACCACTGTTTAGATAAAGAATATGGTGGCGTGTACTGGATGCTAGATTATAAAGGCAATGTGGTGGAAGATATGAAACATACTTATAACCAAGCTTTTGCAATTTATGCGTTATCTACTTATTATGAGGCAACTAAAGATCAAGAAGCATTAGACTTTGCTATGTCCATCTTTGAAAAGATAGAAACCATTGCAAGAGATGAATATGGTTATTTAGAAGCATTCACAAGAGCGTGGTCACCTATTGAGGAAAACATTCTTTCAGATGATGCGTATTTATGTTCTAAAGGAATCTATGCAGAAAAAACAATGAACGCACTTTTACATATTTTAGAGGCTTATACGGAGCTTTATCGTGTAAGCCATCATAAAGCAGTTGGGGAAAAATTAAAAGATTTACTTATTGTGTTTGATAAACAAGTTTATAACCGTGAAAAACGTCTGTTAGAAGTATTCTTCGATCGTAAGATGAATACTATCGTAGATATGCATTCTTATGGGCATGATATAGAAGCGGCTTGGCTGTTAGATAGGGCAGCTGAAGCATTAGGAGATAAAGAGATTATTGAGAAGACTCAGGCTTATACAGTAGATATTGCTTATAAGATTAAAGAAGAAGCTTTTGTAGATGGTGCACTTAATAATGAACGTATTGATGATTATATTGATACCACTAGAATATGGTGGGTACAAGCAGAAACTGTCATAGGCTTTACAAATGCTTATGAAAAAACAGGAGATCGGGAGTTTTTAGTCCTAGCAGAGAGAGAATGGGAGTTTATAAAGAAATATATTATTGATTCAAGAGATGATTCAGAATGGCGTTGGCAAGTAGATAAGGAAGGAAATCCTGTTTTACCAGGTCCAATTGTAGAACCATGGAAATGTCCTTATCATAATGGACGTATGTGTATGGAGATTATAAGGAGGAACAGAAATGTTTAAGGAAAACTACGAAAGAGAACTTGCTAAATATGAAAAACTTATTACACGTAAAAATGTAGTTGCAGATGAGTATAATGGCATTTATGATCGCTATATCTATCCAGTACTTACAAGGGAGCATACGCCACTATTTTGGAGATATGATTTAAATCCTGAGACAAATCCATATTTTATGGAGAGGCTAGGGATTAATGCTGTTTTTAATGCAGGTGCTATAGAGCTTAATGGGAAATTTTATGTCGTTGCTAGAGTAGAGGGATATGATAGGAAGTCCTTCTTTGCTGTAGCAGAAAGTCCTAATGGTATTGATAACTTTAGATTTTGGGATTATCCTATTTTACTTGAGGATACCTGCAAGGAAGAAACAAATGTGTATGATATGAGACTTACAAAACATGAGGATGGCTATATTTATGGCGTATTCTGCTCAGAAAGTAAGGACCCTAATAATACAGATTTATCTGCAGCTATAGCTCAAGCTGGTATTGTTCGTACAAAGGATCTTAAGAAGTGGGAGAGACTTCCTAATCTTAGAACACAGGCAGAGCAACAAAGAAATGTAGTGCTTCACCCAGAGTTTGTAGATGGCAAATATGCCTTTTATACAAGACCACAAGATGGTTTCATTGATGCAGGAAGTGGTGGGGGAATAGGGTTTGGGCTTTGTGAGGATATTACAAATGCTTATATTAAAGAAAAAGAAGTAATTATTAATACTAGAAAATATCATACAATTACAGAAGTTAAAAATGGAGCAGGAGCAGTGCCTATTAAAACAGACAAAGGTTGGCTTCATATTGCACATGGGGTAAGAAATACAGCAGCAGGACTTCGTTATGTAACTTATGTGTTTGTTACATCTCTTGAAGATCCAACCAAATGTATAGCAGAGCCATCGGGTTATTTCATTGCACCATATGGGCAGGAACGTGTAGGAGATGTAAGTAATGTGACTTTTACAAATGGGGCGATAGCTAGAGAAAATGGAGATGTTTATATTTATTATGCTTCTTCAGATACAAGATTACATGTAGCAACCACTACAGTAGATAAATTATTAGACTATGCATTTAATACACCAAAGGACCCTCTTAGAAGTGTAGAATGTGTAGCGCAAAGATGTGAATTTATTGGGAGAAATTTGAAATTAATAAATTAAAAGTATAGAAGAAATTTATAGAAGTATAGAATATGTTGATATAAAAGTTAAAAAACGCTAATATATTAAACAGATTATTAAGTGGGCACTAAAATAATAAGTATTTTTAGATAGGAAAATTATTATGAAGAGAAAAATTAAGTTATTAGCTTTTATGTTAACATTAGCATTAGTATACAGCTGATAGAAATGGTGCACATGCATTTTATGGATTACCACAAACTAGAGCATTAGCAGCAAAATAGATTAAAGATATAATTTAAGTTATAGTGGGTAACAAATAGTATTTGCTATCTACTATAACTTTTTTAGAATTTAGGTAGGTGAATATAATGAAACAAAGTTTAACACAATTAGTTATGAATGATTTCTTTATTATTGGAACTCAAGATATGAAATTAACACAACTAATGAAAATGATAATTGAGCAGTCAGAGTATATATATATATACCGTCGCCTGTTACATATTATGGAAGAGCCTGAGATTGTAAAATGGGCTAAAGAGAATAAAAAAATAGAAGTTGAAAATATAAAAATTAGTTATCCTAAATATGACAGAGAAGATGTTATAAAATCACAAGATGATAAAAAAATATATATTATAGATTTAAATCAAGATGATAATAGGGAAAAAATAAGTGAAATGATGAAAATTTCAATAAGAGATATAACAAATAGATTAGATACTAAGGAGTTAGAAGAATACTATAATAATAAGTTATATATTGATAATCCAATATATGATCAATATGATTTTATATTTACCTTAGATAATGAAGTATTGATGGATACTTTTATTCATGATTTTTCTTTTGTTATTAATGGGAAGTTAAAATAATGAAAAAGATTGGACTACGTAAAGTAATACTGTGGGGAGGCGTATTTGTTATTATATGTAATATTATATTTAACCATAGTATTACTAGTATAACATCTATAGAAAATAGTGGTAGACTAGGTATAATAGATGAGAACTTATCATTAGAATATGAGGATTTGATAGTATTAAATCCAGTAGAAGAGATAAAAGGTAATACGTTAACACATGGTGATAAAATGGTGGAGTTTGCACAAGAATATGCACCAAATCAAGAGATATACTATTATTCAGCTAGTGATAGAGAGGGAATAGTAACAACAGATAGAATTATAAAAGGTTTGGAAATGATGAAGAAAGAAGGCATAAAGGTTATTAATATTAGCATGAGTTCAGATATATATAGTGCTGAATTTGAACAGTATATACTAGGAAATCAGAAACAAATGCAAATTTATGCAAGTTATTCTAATGTGACAGAATCATTAGATTACCCAGCAATGTATAAAGGGGTAATTGGAGTAGGGAAAAAAATAGTATACAGTAAAACTTCTTATATCAACGCTTGAGTTAGCTTGATACAAGAAGTTTTTTTATTCAAAGTATTAAATAAAGAGATAAAATTATAATAATTTGGTATAATATAAAAAATAAATAAGCTGAAGGGAGAGGCTACATGTTTTATATTGGTGTGGATTTAGGCGGAACGAACATCGTGGTAGGGCTTGTAGATGAAAAGGGGCATATTATAGAAAAGGTACAAAAACCTACTTCTAGGGAGCGGGGGATTAGAAGAATTTGTGATGATATTGTAAGACTATGTATGCAGATTATAGAGAACTATAGTTTGGATAATATGAATCTAATAGGAATTGGTATAGGTGCGCCGGGAACAATTGATCGCAAAAAAGGGCGTATTGTCTATTCTAATAACATTGCAGTAAGGGATTTTGATATTGTTCATTATATTAGAAGAAAGTTAGGAAATTTAGGGAAAAAGATATTAATTAGAGTTGCTAATGATGCGGATTGTGCAGCATTAGGAGAGGTTAAAGCTGGGAAAGCTAAAGGTTACAATAGTGCCATTATTATAACACTTGGAACTGGTGTAGGAAGCGGGATTGTTATAGATGGTAAATTGTTTAGTGGATGTCAACCAGGAGGGGGAGAACTGGGACATCAAATTATTGTGAAGGATGGAAGAGCATGTACCTGTGGTAATAAAGGTTGCTTTGAAGCTTATGGTTCAGCTTTAGGTTTTACCAATATGGCTAGAGAGGTGGCTAAAAAATATCCTCAGTCCATCATGAATAAGCTAACTAAGGGAAATTTAGACAAGATGAATGCAAGGATACCCTTTGAGGCTGCTAAACAAGGTGATGAGATTGCAAGTAAATTAGTAGATGAATATATTACATATTTAGCTATTGGTTTAAACAATATAATTAATGCTTTTAAGCCTGAAATTATATTAATCGGAGGGGGGGTATCAAGACAGAAAGAGAGTTTGATTTTTCCACTTAGAAAAAAATTAAGGAGTATGGTTTTTGGTGGACAAATGATGACAGAAATTAATGTGGCTGCACTAGGAAGTGAGGCTGGACTCGTTGGTGCAGCTATGCTTTGTGAGAATTAAAATATTGTAAGAATAGTAAAATCAGTTTATAATAAATGGGATAGACTATACTATACCTCAAAGAGAAAGTGAGGAGTTTTTTTAATGGGTAAATTATTCGGAACAGATGGTGTACGCGGCGTTGCTAATACAGAACTTACAGGTAAACTTGCTTATCAAGTAGGTCAAGCTGGTGCGTACGTTTTAACAAAAGAAACTAAGAAACAACCAAAAATTATTGTAGCTAGAGATACACGAATTTCAGGAACAATGTTAGAAGCAGCACTTGTAGCTGGTATTTGTTCAGTTGGTGCTAAAGCAATTTCAGTAGGCGTTGTACCTACACCTGCCGTAGCATATTTAACAAGAGAACTTGGAGCTGATGCAGGGGTTATGATTTCTGCTTCACACAATCCATTAGAGTTTAATGGAATTAAATTCTTCAATAATGAAGGATATAAATTACGTGATGAATTAGAAGAAGAAATTGAAAACCTTATTTTAACAAGAAGTGATAATATTCCAGCACCAACAGGTGAAGAAATTGGAACATGGGATATGGATCATTCAGTAATTGATAAATATATTGATTATGTATGTAATACAATCCCTGGAGACTTAAATGGGCTTAAAGTACTTATTGACTGTGCAAATGGTGCAGCTTCAGAAGTAGCACCTATTGCTTTAGCACGTTTAGGTGCAGATGTTGAAGTAATTCACCACAAACCAAATGGTGTAAACATCAACAAACTTTGTGGTTCAACACATATGAAAGATCTTCAAAGTCAAGTGGTAGGACGCAAAGCTGAAGTAGGTATCGCTTTTGATGGAGATGCTGACAGATGTCTTGCAGTTGATGAAAATGGTGAAATGATTGATGGTGACCAAATTCTTAGTATCGTTGGTTTAGATATGAAAGAAAGAGGTATCTTAAAACGTGATACAATTGTTGCAACAGTTATGAGTAACTTAGGTTTTACAGTAATGAGTAAAGAAAAAGACATCAACCTTATTCAAACAAGAGTTGGTGATCGTTATGTACTTGAAAAAATGCTTAAACATGGATATAACCTTGGTGGTGAGCAATCAGGACACGTAATCTTCTTAGACTATAATACAACTGGAGATGGACTTATTACAGCAATCCAATTATTATACGTTATGAAGAAAACAGGTAAACCTTTATCTGAACTTAAACAATGCATGCAAATTTTCCCACATGTTAAAAATGAAAACAAACATGCATATATTGAAGACTTAGAAATTCAAGAAAGAATTGCAGCATTAGAAGAAAAATTCAAAGGCGAAGGTCGTGTAC
The DNA here is from genome assembly GCA_937935915.1 of uncultured Clostridia bacterium. Classification (GTDB taxonomy): domain Bacteria; phylum Bacillota; class Clostridia; order Lachnospirales; family Cellulosilyticaceae; genus Cellulosilyticum. Next base: position 3,762 of record CALGWE010000182.1, on the reverse strand, counting down.
TTATTAGACCATCAGGTACAGAACCACTTGTACGTGTTATGATTGAAGGTAAAGACCAAGCTGTTATTGAAAAAGAAGCACAAGAACTTGCAACTTTCATTGAAGAAAGATTACAATAATATATTGAGAGATAAAAGAAGGCATAAAACTATAATGGGTTTTATGCCTTTTTCGTACTAAAAATGAATGAAAATATTAGAGATGGCAACACTTAAGAAAATGTTAAGAAAAAGGAGTAGGAGATGACTACATATAAGAGAGTATTAATAGGACTTGTCATACTTATAGTAGGATTTTCATTAGGTAATCTAGAAAGGGCGGTAATAAAGGGGAGTAATACCCCGCAAAATCATATAATGCATAATGGATATAAAATGTATGATTTAGCACAAAGTAATTTGCAGATTACTACAGCAGGGCGGTATTATGTGACTTGTAGTACAACTAGCACACCTTATAGGATTATTGTAGATTATGGAGTGAAAAGTGCAGAGATTGTATTAGAAAATGTGAATATAGATGTTTCTAAAGAGAAGAAGCTTGGAGGTATAGAGGTTAATGGCAAGGCTATAATAATACTTAAAGGTGATAATAGCGTATTAGGAGCCAAGGAACAAACAGGTGTGGTTATTACAGGGCAAGGCAATCTAACAATTTCAGAGCAGAGCACAGGGACATTAACTGTAAAGGGAAGTAGCTTTGCTGGCGCCATAGGTGGTCCAACCAGTGGAAGTGGTGGCAGATTATATATTAATGGGGGGAGTATACAGGCGTATACATCAGGATGTAATGCAGCTATTGGAAGTGCGGCAGGTTCCGGAAATCAAGGTATGAGAAGCATTGTGATTAATGGAGGCAATGTATATTGTGAAGTATCAGATGGTGGTGGCGCAGGAATAGGTGGAGGTTTTAAGAGTACAGTACCTCTTGTGGAAATTAATGGAGGACATATAGTTGTTAAAGCAGGACATAGCAGTAGAGCTATTGGTAGTGGGTATCAATATAGAGGTGATGAAGGAAGTCTGAAAATAATGGGTGGGCAAGTAATTGTTTATCAAGGTAAGTTGTTAGAAGGAGAATGTATTTCACCTATTGAGTTAGAAAGGTATACGACGATAGGTAATAAAGCCATAATTGTAGCTATTGAAAGGCAACAAGCATCACAAAGCATAGGCTACTACATGCCAATAGATATGACTGAGGTAAAGACGGACTTAAGATTAGTCATAGAAGAAATAGGATTAGCAGAAGAGATTCATTTAGAAGAAAAAGGATTTTTTATTAATGTATATTCAGCTGATAAAAAATATTTTATAACCCATAATGATGGTAACAATATTTATTTACAGAGTGAGGAAACTAAATCAGAAGTAAAAACTGATGAAGGTACCAAAGAAGATGAGTCAAAGATAGAAGAGGATAAGAGTACCAAAGAAGAGGAGTCAAAGATAGAAGAGGATAAGGGTACAAAAGAAGATGACTTAAAGATAGAAGAAGATAAGAGTACAAAAGAAGAGGGCTTAAAGATAGAAGAAGATAAGGGTATAAAAGAAGAGGACTCAAAGGTAGAAGAGAATAAGGGTGCCAAAGAAGAAAGTCCCAAAGTAGAAGATAATAAGGATATCAAAAATGAAATGTCTAACATAGAGGATAAACAGGCTGAGCAAAGTATATAAGTCGCACGGTACACTCAAGTAGAAAGGCTAAGTCTCATAAAGATTTTGATTGGCAAAAATTAAACCATTCTAATAAAACATATTATATAAGCTATGGGGTTAAAAGAACTTAGTTTATAAAAAGAAGCTTCAACATCTTTTATATAGGATGTTGAAGCTTCTTTTTATGTTATTGCCCAAGGTCAGCATCTAAACAATCTTTAAGATAAGTAAATTGTTTAATATTGCAGCCTACTACACTAGTACCTTTAAAGCTTGTTTGATAAAACTGCTTATCATATGGATAATAAGTGTAAGTAGTCTTCTCGCCTTCGGGTGAAGTAAAGATGAAAGTCGCAATAGGTGAGTCCCCGGTTAAAGTAGCTCCTTTAAATTCAGTGTCTGCTGAGATACCAATAATGTTTTTATAAATGGCTTTGAAATCATCAGCACTAAGCTTTTTATCATTGAGCATATAAGTGTCATTATCTACTTTTAGTGTATAGTTTTGCCCTAAAAGTGAGATATCAATGGCAATGACATCAGCAATATTAGTAAGCTGAGTAAATTTAGCGGATAAATAAAATGGATCAAAGTCTTTAAGAAGGGGTGCTAAGAAATCACTATTCATACTATAGACACTTTGTGTACCGGCTTTCATAAAGTAAACTTGTCCATCTTCAGTTGTATTACCCCATAAATAATGGATTTCGGTAACCACATCTTTAGCTTTATTAGTCTCTGGATCAGTTTCAGTAGTAGTATTTTGAATGTATAAATCTAAAGTAGGGTTATCTAAACCATAAGAACTTAAATCTGTGACATCGTCAGCTACAAAGTTTTCAATGATAATAGGTGATGGGATAAGTTTAAGCAGTTCTACAAAATTAGTAGTACTCATATCCCTTGTGGTGCCATCATTAAGCTTTAAAAGATAAGCAGTAGTATAGGCACTGAGTTCGTCATTTGATTTAACTTCAATAGGTTCAATATCTTTACCAGAAGCTTTAAGGGCTGTAACTGTAGCTGTATCAAATTTATCTAATTCAGTAGTTCTAAATAAGGTTACATCACCTTTGAAGCTATCTGCCATAGAGGAAGTAATAAGGAAGAGTTTTGAGGTATCTTCTTGCAAAAGGTAAACGCTACGGTTATCAGGTGTATGATTACCTAATAAAATACGTTTAGTAGAACCATCAGTGAATGTATAAGTAATAATCTTAGAAGGTGTTGTAAGACCAAAGTCTTCAAGGTTAGAAGCCTCTAGCCTCCTAAAGGCATCTAAAGTAAGGAGATTATCACAAAGTACTTTGATTGCAGCAGTATTTAAGTTAGCAGTATCACTTAAACCTTCGATACACCAATTCTCACCATTTGGGATGAAAGAAAGGTTTTGGCCTCCTTGAGTAATAGTAAGCTTACTAATTTGGTCCTTTGTATAATTGGTAACTTCAATATTGCTTTGTATACCTGAAGAAGTATCTGTAGTGGATACTTCTTCAGAAGCAGGAGATTTTTTGTTTTGGACAAAGAGAGCTAGTCCAACTAATAAGACTAATACAACTGTAATTAATAGAAGAAATTTATTTTTTTTCATTAAAGATTTTTCCTCCTTATTAAAACAATGACACCCATAATAAGCACAACGGCTGGAATGATTACAACAGCAATACATGAGAAGGCTAAGAATTTTGTAGTGCTCATTGCAGGTAAAGCATAATCGTTAGAAGATTTGCCTGGGATTTCAAAGCCTGTTAATGTATCATTTTGTAACCAGTTTAAACAATTAGTCATAAAGGTTTCATTACCAGTAGAAGAAAGATTCATTTTAGTTTCATCTATGAAATAAGAATCAGCAAAGACTACAAGTCTTGTAGTAATTACATTTTCACTATCTAATGAATTTTTATCTTCAATGGCATAAGCTAAATCGAAAGGTCCAGCAATATCATCAGCTGTTTTATTTGTTGTAGCCCCTTCTAGATTTGTTTTTAAGAAGGCTTCGTCAGATGTAGAAAGAAGTGATGTAATCGTTACGCTTGTACGTGCATTATCAGCCTTAGTAAGTGCCGAAGATAATGGAATAAGTACAGGAAGTTTGTTTGTA